>DASUYI010000278.1:0-9264 GCA_036377475.1 Steroidobacteraceae bacterium
CGTCAGCCACAGCACGGCGGGTTTCTGACCTTTCAGCGCGGCGCGTGACGACTTGTTCACGTCGAGCGCCTGCCAGTGAATGTTCTGCGAGCGGCGCAGCGCGAAATGGATCATGCCGGCGCCGACCGTCGAGTTCGACAGGCGATCGATCAGGATGAACGAGCCGGTCTCATGGCAAACCGCGTACGAATCGAACGCGATCGGCTGGTCGAGCGAGAGGTTGCAGACCCCGATCTCGTTGAGCTCGAGCTTCTTCGCGGCCAGGTGCTCGAGCGTGTTGACGTTGACCTTGTACTTGGGCTCGGTGATGGTCGCCGAGACCTGCTTGGTGCCGGTCTTGAGCCAGTAGGGGCGGCCGGGCAGCATCGGCTCGTCCGACATCCAGACCACCACGGCTTCGAACTGGTCGGCGACGCCCGGCAGGTCGTCGGGCCGCGCGATCACGTCGCCACGGCTGATGTCGATCTCGTCGGCGAGCGTGATCGTGATCGACTGGCCGGCAATCGCGCCTTCCAGGTCGCCGTCCATCGTGACGAGGCGCGTCACGGTGCTCTCGCGTCCGGAAGGCAGCACGCGGATTCGGTCGCCGGGCCTGACCATGCCGCTCGCGATCGTGCCCGCGAAGCCCCGGAAGTCGAGGTTCGGGCGGTTCACCCACTGCACCGGCATGCGCAGCGGCCGATGCTGTGCCTGGTCCTCGATCTCCACGGTTTCGAGGAACCCCATCAGCGTGGGGCCGTGATACCAGGGCGTGTGCTCCGACGGCGAGGTGATGTTGTCGCCCCTGAGTCCCGAGACCGGGATCGCGACGAACTCCTCGAGGCCGATCTGCTTCGCGAACTCCCGGTAGTCGTCGACGATCCTGTCGAACGTCTCCTCGGCGTACTTGACGAGGTCCATCTTGTTGATCGCGAGCACGATCTTGCGGATGCCGATCAGCGACACGAGATAGCTGTGACGGCGCGTCTGCGTGAGCACGCCCTTGCGCGCGTCGATCAGGATCACGGCGAGGTCGGCCGTCGACGCGCCCGTGACCATGTTGCGCGTGTACTGCTCGTGGCCCGGCGTGTCCGCGACGATGAACTTGCGCTTGTCGGTCGAGAAGAACCGGTAGGCGACGTCGATCGTGATGCCCTGCTCGCGCTCCGCCGCGAGGCCATCGACGAGCAGCGCGAAATCGAGGTCGCCACCCTGCGTGCCGATCTTCTTCGAATCCGCCTCGAGCGCCGCGAGCTGGTCCTCGAAGATCATCTTCGAGTCGTAGAGCAGGCGGCCGATCAGCGTGCTCTTGCCGTCGTCGACGCTGCCGCAGGTGATGAACCTCAGCAGGCTCTTGTGCTCGTGCTGGTGGAGGTACGCCTCGATGTCCTGGGCGATCAGGTCGGAGATGTGCGCCATCAGAAGTACCCTTCCTGCTTCTTCTTCTCCATCGACGCCGACTGGTCGTGGTCGATCACGCGTCCCTGCCGCTCCGACGTCGTCGTGAGCAGCATTTCCTGGATGATCTTCGTGAGCGTGTCGGCGGTGCTTTCGATCGCGCCGGTGAGCGGATAACAGCCGAGCGTGCGGAAGCGCACCCGCTTCAGCATCGGCTTTTCACCCGGGTAGAGCGGCATGCGGTCGTCGTCGACCATGATCAGCGTGCCGTTGCGCTCGACGACCGGTCGTTCGGCCGCCAGGTAGAGCGGCACGATCGGCAGGTCGTTCAGGTAGATGTACTGCCAGATGTCGAGCTCGGTCCAGTTCGACATCGGGAACACGCGCAGGCTCTCGCCCTTGTGCATGCGCGTGTTGTAGAGCGACCACAGCTCAGGGCGCTGGTTCTTCGGATCCCACCGATGCTGCGCGCTGCGGAACGAGAAGACGCGCTCCTTCGCCCGGCTCTTTTCCTCGTCGCGACGGCCGCCGCCGAACGCGGCGTCGAAGCCGTACTTGTCGAGCGCCTGCTTGAGCGCCTGGGTCTTCATCACGTCCGTGTGGATCGCCGAGCCGTGCGTGAACGGGTTGATGCCCTGCTCGACGCCGTCGGGATTCGTGTGGACGATCAGCTGCAGGTTGTACTTCTTCGTGATCTCGCTGCGCAGCTGGTACATCGCCTTGAACTTCCACAGCGTGTCCACGTGCAGCAGCGGGAACGGCGGGGTCGCCGGGTAGAACGCCTTGAGCGCGACGTGCAGCATCGCGGCGCTGTCCTTGCCGATCGAATAGAGCATGACGGGTCGGTCGCACTCCGCGACCACCTCGCGCATGATCTGGATGCTCTCGGCCTCGAGCCGCTGGATGTGCGTCAGGCGCTCCGGGGTGACGAGGGGCTTCGATCTGGCGACCTCCGCAAGCGACTTGTGCCGCGGGGGTGAGAGGGTTCCGGTGTTCGTCATGGGGCCTGTTTCGAAATTTTCACGACGGTACGGCCTGTGACCTGGCCTTTCATGTAGTCGGCGAACTGCAACGGCAGTTCGTAGAAACTCACGAGTCTGTCAGCGATCCGGTGGAGCTTTGTCGGGCGCAGGTCGGTCGCGATGCGCTTCCAGACGTCGAGCCGCACGTCGCGCGGCGTGGCCGACGAATTGATCCCGAGCAGGTTCACGCCGCGCAGGATGAAGGGCATCACGGTCGTCCGCAGCTCCGGGCTGCCGGCGAGTCCGATGCTGGCGATGTTGCCCCAGAAGTCGACCGTCCGTGTCAGCCACGTGAGCATGTCCCCGCCGACGTTGTCGACGGCCCCCGCCCAGCGCACGGCTTCGAGCGGTCTCGAGCCGAAGTCGAGGTCCTGTCGGCGCAGGATCGTCGTCACGCCCAGTTCGCGCAGGTAATCGTCGGCCTCGGGCTTGCCGCTGACTGCGACGACCTCGTAGCCGCGGCCGGCGAGCATGTTGACGGCGAGGCTGCCGACGCCCCCGGTCGCACCGGTGACCACGACCGGTCCCCTGGCCGGCACCTGTCCGTTCTGTTCCATGCGATGGATCGCGAGCGCCGCGGTGAACCCGGCCGTGCCGAGCCGCATCGCGTCGTGTTCGCTGATGCCCTCGGGCAGCGGGATGACCCAGTCGCCCTGCAACCGCGAATACTCGGCGTAGCCGCCATCCTGGGTCTCGCTCAGGCCGCAGCCCGTGACGAGCACTTTCTCGCCGGGTGCGTAGCGCGGGTCGGCCGAGGTCACGACTTCACCGGCCAGGTCGATCCCGCCCGCGAGCGGGTACTTGCGCAGGATCGGCGCGGTGCCGGTCGCGGCGAGCGCGTCCTTGTAGTTGATGTCGGAATAGCTCACGCGGACGACGACGTCGCCCGGGGTGAGGTCGTCGAGCGTGACCTGGTCGAACCGCGCGATGATCTTGCCGTCGGCGCGGTGAATCCGGAAGGCGGTGAACGGTGTCACTGCTTCGACAACCATACCTCGAGCCCCTGGGTGTTCAGGTTCACGTCCTCGTCCAGGAGGCCGTGGCGCGTGGCGAGATCGCCCGTGTAGCCGTGCTCGTCGAGCCGCCGGCTGAAGTAATCGAACATCTCCTCTCGGATCCGTTGCGTGCGGTCCGGCGCGTCCGCGTGACGCCGGGCGATCCGCACGAGTTCGTCCACGTTGGCGTGGAGGTCACGGGCAAGGCGCTCGAGGTCGGTGACCGGGCCGAAATGCGTCTGCACGATCCTTCGCGGCCGGTACGCCATGAGCCGATCGATCGTCCGGTGCATCGCCTCGGGATCGAACTGCACCGGTGTCGTGGTGGGCAGCATGAACGGGCCCGCCGCCGTGTCGAGGTCGCGATAGCAGATGCCGAAATTGTCGCCCGCGTAGACGTCGCGCCGGTCGAGGTCGATTGGGCAGTGGTGGTGCTTCGCGTGGCCGGGGGCGTCGATGAATTCGAACGTTCGCCGGCCCAGTTGCAGCCTCGTGCCGTCCTCGGTCGTGACGACGCGCTCGGCCGGGATCGGCACGAGGTCGCCGTAGAGCCGGTGATAGAGCGCCTCGCCATACACCGCGATGGAGCCGGCGATCAGCTTGGTCGGGTCGACCAGGTGCGGCGCGCCACGCGGGTGCAGCACCGCCCGCGCGTTGGGCAGGGCCTGCATCATCTGTCCGGCTCCGCCCGCGTGGTCGAGGTGCACGTGCGTCAGGAACAGGTAGTCGACCTGCTCGGGGGCGAGTCCCACGTCCTCGAGCGCCGCGAGCAGCTTCGGCGCGGCCGGGGCGGGGCCCGTGTCGATGAAGGCCGCGCGTCGGTCGTCGACCAGCAGGTGCGCGGCGGCCAGACCGGGGCGGACGTAGTCCGTGTCGATCAGGTACAGCCCGTCGCCCTGCGGCTGGGCATGACGGACGTTCGTGGACGGGACGGTGGCGGCCATCGAGCTGTAGCGTAAAAACGGGGTCAACTAGCCTGCGGCCAGAGGACCCCGAAAACAAGAAGGCCGGGTCCGGCCCGGCCTTCGTGGCGTGAGCTCGTGCGCACGGTGCGCAACAGGCTCAGGGGCCCTTGCACTTGCCCTCGCCCTGGATGTCGTCGGTTGCGCAGAGCGAGGGCCGCTGTGCCGAGTAGTACTTCGCGAGCTCGCGAATGTCCTGCTCGGTGAGCGGTGCGGCCATGCCGGCCATGATCGGGTTCTTGCGCTGGCCGTTCTTGTAACCGCGCAGCGAGGTCGCGAGGTAGTCCTCGTGCTGGCCGGCGAGGATCGGGTATTCCGGCATGATGCCCACGCCGTCGTTGCCGTGGCAGGCCACGCAAGTCTGGCCCGCCTTCGGCAGCGTGCCGATCGGACGACCCGGCGACTTGAGCTCGGCGCCGGCGAGGTACGCGGCGATGTCGGCGAGGTCCTGCGGTTTCAGCGTGACGGCCTGCGCGTGCATGGTGGCGTGCGCCCGATTGCCGTCCTGGTATTCCTTGAGCGCGACGACCATGTACGCGGCGTGCTGGCCGCCGAGTTTCGGCACCGGGTAGACCGGAAAGGCGTTCTTGTAATTCTCGATCCCGTGACAGCCGTGGCAGGTGTACGACAGCTTCGCGCCGCGGGCCTTGTCGGCGGCATTCGCGAAGCCGGGGGCGAGCATCGCGAGGGTCAGGCTCAGCGCGAGCCAGGCCGATCTCGATTTCATTCGAAACTCCTGCGGAATCGTCGTCTTATACCTGCCCGCCACCGGCGAGGGCCGCGGGGCCGGGCATGTTAATCAAATTGGTCTGGCGAGTCGAATGGCCGCCGGTCACGCTCGGCCGGGACGGCGCCGATGCGACGCTGGATTAGACTGTGCGGCGTCGCAACTGAGGAAACCGGCATGGTGTGCACGAGAGGACGGACGATCCAGCGGGTGGCGTGCGTGGCGCTCGCACTCGGCTTCGTTCGCGGCGACGTGGCGTCGGCGCACGAATCCGTGCTGCCACCGCTCGTCAGCGTGACCGGCGAGGGCGAGGTCAAGGCGATGCCCGACATGGCGTACGTGACGCTGGGCGTCGAGGCACGCAAGCCGTCCCTCGCCGAGGCTCGCGCCCAGGTCACCGCGGCGGTCGAGCGCGTGCTCGCGCTGACGCGCGAACTCAAGATCGATCCCAAGTACGTCGACTCGAGCCAGCTGCAGGTCCAGCCGGAGTACCGCTGGAACGAGAAGGACTCCCAGCGCGTGCTGCTCGGTTACGTCGTGAGCCGGCAGGTCGAGATCGAATTACGCGACCTCGAACGCCTCGGCACCTTGCTCGAGCGTGCGGTCACCTCGGGCGCGAACCAGGTGAGCGGCGCGCGGCTCGATTCGACCAGACGCAAGCAACTCGAACGCGAGGCGCTCGCCAAGGCCGTGGAGGATGCCCGCCTCGACGCGGAGGCCCTCGCCAAGGCCGCGAACACCCGGCTCGGCAACGTCTACAGCCTGAGCGCATCGATGGCGATGCCGTTCCAGCCCAAGTACATGGAGCGCGCCGCGATGGCGGCACCCATGGAAGATGCCGCCGCGGAGACCTATGCCCCGGGCGAGATGAAGTTCGTGGCGAACGTCAGCGCGCAGTACGAGATCGCGCGAGGGCCTTAAGACAGGATTGATGATCGCTATTGCTTGAGATGGACGGCGGCCGCGCTTCTCAAGCGGGGCAAACAAGTCAGCGGGCAGGCATCCGATCCACGATCAGCACGCGGCCGTCGACGCCGGTGATGCGGGCCTTGCCTCCGGCGGGCATGTCCGGCCCGCGAACGGACCAGTCCTGCCGGCCGAGCGTGATGCGACCGGCACCGTTCTCGATGCCCCGCGGCACGGTGATGACCTGGCCGATGTAACGCTCGCCCATGCGGTGCGGCGCCGAGGCGCTCTCGAGATCACGCTGCTGGACGCGGTAGTCGCGCCAGAACCAGAGACCGAAGGCGGTGAGGGCGAAGACGACGAACCAGGCCATGGTGCGATGAGCGTGCGGTGGACGATTGACCGGATGGTGGCCCGCACGCTCGCCGGCGCTCAACTCCGGGGCCCGCCGCAACCCGAGAACTGTGACGAACTCCTCAGGTGGCCGGCGCGAGCGCGAGGTCCTTGCTGTAGACCACGTTCATGACGTTGTCGGACCAGCCCCGCACCCAGGGCTTCACGAGGTGCTTGTTGACGTAGAAGTACAGCGGCAGCACGGGGTGATCGGCCAGCATGACGCGCTCGGCTTCCTCGAGCAGCGCGCGGCGGCGCGCCGGGTCGGCCTGCCGCACGGCGTCGGCGAGCAGTGCGTCATAACGCCGGTTCGAATAGCCGGTGAGGTTGATGCCGAAACCGGTCTTGAGCAGCTGCGCGAACGTGTAGGCGTCGTTGAAATCGGCCACCCAGCTCGAGCGGAAGACCTGCGTGTCCTGCCGCTGGATGCTCTGCAGCAGCGCGCGAAACTCCTCGGCGTAGAGCCGGGTCTCGACGCCGAGCGCTTCCCGCCACATCGCGGCGATCGCCACGGCGATCCGGTTGTGGGTGTCGCCCGAGCTGTAGCGCAGCTCGACGTCGAGCGGTTTCGCGGCCGTGTAGCCAGCCTCGGCATACAGCCGGCGGGCTTCGGCGACGCGCTCCTCGTAGGGCCGGCCGGCGTAGTCGAACTGCTGCGGCGTGTAGTTCCAGACCCCCCGGGGCACCCAGCCGTACGCCGGCGCCTCGCCGACGCCCGTCACGGCCGTCACGAGCCGGTCGCGGTCGATCGCCAGCGACAGTGCGCGGCGCAGGCCGGGCCGGTCCTTGAACGGCGGCCGGGTCAGGTTGAAGCCGTAGAAATAGACGCTCAGCTGCGGTGCGAGGTGCAACTCGCTCGCGAGGTTCTCGCGGATCCACGCGAACTGTTGCTGCGGGACGACGTAGGTGAAATCGAGCTGGCCTGCGCGGTACTGCCGCAGCTCCGTGCCGGCATCGCCGATGTGCACGTAATGCACGCGCTCGAGCCTGGTCGCGGCATCGTTCCAGTACCGCGGGTTGCGGCGCGCGACGACGTGCGAGCCGATCACCCAGTCGTCGAGCACGAACGCGCCGTTCGAGAGCAGCTTGCCGGGGCGCGCATGTTCGGCGCCGTTCGCCGCGAACGAGGCGCCGTGCAACGGGTAGGTCGGCGGCTGAGCCAGCAGGCCCAGCAGGTAAGGCGCGGGCGAGGCGAGTCGCACGACCACGGTGCGATCGTCGGGCGCGCTGACGCCGAGCTCCGCGGGCTTCTTTTCGCCGCGCGTGATCGCCGGAGCGTGCAGCACGGGGTCGATGAACTGCGCGTACGGCGAGGCCGTCTTCGGATCGACGAGGCGCCTCATGCCGGCAACGTAGTCCGCGGCGACGAGCGGGTCGCCGTTCGACCAGCGCAGGTTTTCGCGCAGCGTGAAGCGGTACTCGAGGCCGTCGGGCGTGACGGTCCAGGATGCGGCGGCGCCCGGCACGGCGGAGCCGTCGGCGGCAATGGCCGTCAGGCCCTCGAACAGGTCGCGCAGGATGTTGAACGCGGCATCCGTGCGGGCGAGTTGCGGGTCGAGCGTGTCAGGTTCCGGCCCGTTGCCGCGTCGCAGCGTCGTCGGATCGAAGGCGCCCGCCGCTGTCTTCGTCTTCGTCGTCGTCGCGTCCGCGGCGGCACCCGGCGCCGACCGTTCGTCGCCACCACAGGCCGCAAGCGCGAGGCACGCGGAGGTCGCGACGACCAGCGCGCGCCAGCCGCGCAGGACGAAGCGGCGTCCCGAGGTCGACGCGGTCATTGGCTCGAGCATGGGTCGGGCCCCCCGGGGCCGGATCGCTGGTGCGCGATCTTACCCAACGCCGCGCGCGTGCGCGGCAGCCGTCGGGTCGTCGTGCTGGCGTTTCAAATGGATCAGCAGGATCGAGATCGCGGCCGGCGTGAGTCCCGGAATGCGTGCAGCCTGGCCGAGCGTGGCCGGTCGATGCTCGACGAGCTTCTGGCGCACCTCGTTCGACAGTCCGCGCACCTGCGCGTAGTCGAGCGAGTCGGGCAGGCGCGTGTCTTCATGCCGCCGCTGGCGCTCGATCTCCTCGTGCTGGCGATCGATGTAGCCCGTGTACTTGGCCTGCACGTCGACCTGCAGTGGCACCTGCACGGCCAGGCGCTCGTCGTCGCGCCAGTCGTCGGCGCCACCGCCGAGCGCGGCGTCGAGCACCGCATACGGCACTTCGGGGCGCCGCAGCACGTCGAACGCGCGCTGCTCGCGCGCGATCGACAGCCCGAGCGTCTCGTTGAGCGACGTCGCCACCGCCGTGCCCGGGCGTACCCACGCCTGGGCGAGTCGCTCGAGTTCGCGCGCGACGGCGTCACGCTTGCGCTCGAACAAGGTCCAGCGCACGTCGTCGACGAGGCCGAGCTCGCGCGCGAGCGGCGTGAGCCGCAGGTCCGCATTGTCCTCGCGCAGCGTGAGCCGGTACTCGGCGCGACTCGTGAACATGCGGTACGGCTCGGGCGCGCCGCGCGTGATCAGGTCGTCGACCAGCACGCCGAGGTAGGCGTCGCCACGCTTCGGCCACCAGGGCTCGCGCTCGCGCACGCGCAATCCTGCGTTGATGCCGGCGAGCAGGCCTTGCGCGGCCGCCTCTTCGTATCCGGTCGTGCCGTTGATCTGGCCGGCAAAATAAAGCCCCGGGATGACCCTGGTCTCGAGCGTCGGCTGCAAGTCGCGCGGGTCGAAGAAATCGTACTCGATCGCATACCCGGGCCGCGTGATGTGGGCGCGTTCGAAGCCGCGGATGCTGCGCACGAACGCCTGCTGCACGTCGAACGGCAGGCTCGTCGAAATGCCGTTCGGGTAGACCTCGTGCGTGTCGAGGCCCTCGGGCTCGATGAAGACCTGGTGCGA
>DASUYI010000279.1:0-2552 GCA_036377475.1 Steroidobacteraceae bacterium
CCTCGAGCAGGGTGCCGTGCTCGATCGAGTCGACGCCGGCGGCGAGTGCGACCGCGATGCCGTCCGCCCCGTGCGCGTGCACGGCCACCTTCTTGCCGTAGAGCTTCGCCGTCTCGACGATGGCCCGCGCCTCGTCGTCGAACATCTGCTGGCCGACACCCGCGGCGATCGGGCTGTTGACGCCGCCGGTCGTCGCGATCTTGATCACGTCCACGCCGCGGCCGATCTGCGCCCGGACCGCACGCCGGCACGATTCCACGCCGTCGCAGAGGTTGCCGCCCGAGTGCAGCACGTCGCGAAACTCCTCGCGATACCCCAGTGCGTCGTCCCCGTGGCCGGAGGTCGTCGAGATCGAGCGACCCGCGTCGACGATGTTGGGTCCGATCACCTTGCCGGCGCGGATCGCATCGCGCAGCGCGAGCGTCACGCCGTACCGGTCGCCGAGGTTGCGCACCGTGGTGAAACCCGCGCGCAGCGTCTTGTGCGCATTGGCGAGCGCCTGGAATGCGAATTCGGCGGTCTCGAGTTGCACGTCCTCGAGCTGGGCCTGCTGGCCGCCCGCGTCGGAATCGAGGTGCACGTGGCTGTCGATGAGGCCGGGCAGCACAAAGCGCGTGCGCTGGTCGTGCACGCGGTCCGCCTCGGGCACGTCCACGAAGCCCGCGCGGATCTCGCTGATGCGCCCGTCGCGGATCACGATCGTGCTCGGCCCGCGCGGAGCGCGCCCGGGCCGATCGAGCACGCGGCCCGCATGGACCACGACGGTCGTCGGCCGCGGTGGCACGACCGTTCCGGGGCTCGGCGGTCGATCGACGGGCGCCGGCTGCGCGACGGCCGCGCCGCACGCGACGACGGCGAGGAAGGTCAGGACGCGGTGGACGGGCGGGGCAACGGCGCACGGCATCGGGTCGGGTCGTCTCGACGGCGGGAGGGCCGACAGTCTATTGTCGGGCTCCTCGAACCGCCACGCTTTCCCCGCATGTCGACGTCGACCCTACGTCCGGCCGCCCGCGGCCGCATGATCGCCTTGCTGTTGTTCGGCTTCGGCCTCGCCGCATGCCGGACGAATCCGACACCGGAGCCGTTGCCCTCGTCCGTCCAGGCCACGGCCGAGGCACGCAGCGCCTTGCGCGCTGGCGTGTCGGCAGCGAACCCGATCGCGGTCGACGCTGGGCTCGAGGTGCTGCGCGCGGGCGGCAGCGCCGTCGATGCCGCCGTGGCCGTGCAGGCGACGCTGGGCCTGGTCGAGCCGCAGAGTTCGGGCCTCGGCGGCGGCGCGTTCATGCTGCATTACGATGCGCAGACGCGGACCGTCACCGCCTTCAACGGGCGCGAGGCCGCACCGGCCGCGGCCACGCCCGACATGTTTCTCGACGAGACCGGCGCGCCGCTCTCGTATACCGACGCCGTGACCAGCGGACGTGCGACCGGCGTGCCGGGCGCGGTGGCGATGCTCGGTGTCGCGCACGAACGTTTCGGCAAGCGACCCTGGCGCGAACTGTTCGGCGCCCCGATCCGCGCCGCCGAACAAGGTTTCACCGTGCCGCAACGTCTCGGCCGGTTCGTGAACAGCACGTTCACGCAGGCCGCCTTGCCCGACGCGACCGCGCTCTTCACCAAGCCGGACGGCACGCGGGTTCGCGCCGGCGACACGCTGCGCAATCCGGCCTACGCGCAGACACTGCGCACGATCGCCGAACGCGGGTCGCGGGCATTGCTCGAAGGGCCGCTCGCCGGGCAGATCGTCGCGCGCACGCACGACGCGCCGCGTCCCGGCATGCTCACGCTCGCCGACCTGGCGGCGTACCGGCCGCTCGTCACGCCCGCCGTCTGCAAGCCGTTCCGGGTCTACCTGGTCTGCGTGCCACCGCCGCCGTCGAGCGGCGTGAGCGTGCTCGAGCTGCTCGGGTTGCTCGAGCGCACCGACATCGCCGAACGCGGTCCGGCCGAGGCGCAGGCCTGGTACGTCTTCGCGGAGGCGAGCCGCCTGATGTACGCGGATCGCGACCGCTACGTCGCGGACCCGAACCACGTGCCCGTGCCGGTCGAGGGACTGCTCGATCCGCGCTATCTCGATGAGCGCGCGCGATCGATCGGCGACCGGGCCGCACCCACGGCGCCCGAACCCGGCACGCCGCCCGGCGCGTCGCTCACGCGGCGCGGACGCGACGCGACACTCGACGTCGCCGGCACGAGCCACTTCGTCGTGGTCGACGCCGAGGGCGACGTCGTGTCGATGACCACCTCGGTCGAATCGCTGTTCGGTTCGGGCCGCGCGGTGGGCGGCTTTTTCCTCAACAACCAGCTGACCGACTTTTCGTTCCAGGCCGTCGACGCGGACGGACACGCGGTCGCGAATTCGGTGGCCGGCGGCAAGCGCCCGCGCTCGTCGATGGCGCCGGTGCTGGTGCTCGAACGCGACGGCGGCGAACTGGTCGCGGCGCTCGGTTCGCCTGGCGGCTCGGCCATCCTCGCCTACAACGCCAAGGCGCTCGTCGGCCTGCTGGCCTGGGACCTGCCGCTGCAGGCCGCGTTCGACCTGCCGAACGTGA
>DASUYI010000280.1:0-4281 GCA_036377475.1 Steroidobacteraceae bacterium
TAGCCGGCTGGAGAAACCGGAAGACGCTCTCCAGGGGAAAGGAGTGCTGCGGCCCCAGCGACAGGAGCACCGCGTCCTCGGTAGCGGCGGCCTGCAACTCGAAGTTGAACTGGCGGCAGAACCGTTTCCGCAGCGCCAGGCCCCACGCTCGATTCAACCGGCTGCCGAAAGGGGAGTGGATGACGAGCTGCATGCCGCCGGCCTCGTCGAAGAACCGCTCGAGCACGATCGTGTCGTGCGTCGGCAGGACTCCGAGCGCGGCGCGCGCGGCCGCGAGGTACGCGATCACCTGCGTCGCGGCCGACTCGTCGAGACCGATCGTGTCGGTGAGCCAGGCCAACGCGGCGCGGTCGCCGTGGGACGCGCCGAGTCGATCCTCGATGTCGCCGCGCAGGCGGCTGACGGCGCGCGACAACTCGTGCGTGCGGCCGGGCGCTTCGCCGAGCCAGAACGGGATCGACGGCGGCTGGCCCCTCGCGTCCTCCACGCGGACCACGCTGCGTTCGACACGAAGGATGCGATAGGAGGTGTTGCCGAGCTGGAAGACGTCGCCGGCGAGGCTTTCGATCGCAAAGTCCTCGTTCAGCGTCCCGACCGTGATGCCTTCGGGCTCGAGCACGACCTGATAGTCGGCAGCGTCGGGAATCGTCCCGCCTGAAGTCACCGCGGTGAGCTTCGCGCCCTTGCGGGCACGAAGGCGTCCGTTCACACCGTCGTGGAAGATCAGCGCGCCGCGTCGTCCGCGCTTGGTCGTATAGCCCTCGCTGAGCATCCGCACGATCTCGTCGAAGTCCGCTCGCGCGAGGTCGCGGTACGGATAGGCGCGCGTGACCAGCGTGTACAGCTCGGCCACGTCCCATTCCGCGGCCGCCACTGCCGCGACGATCTGCTGCGCGAGGACGTCGAGCGCGTCGCGCGGGATCGCGAGCAGGTCGAGTTCGCCGCGCCGAACGGCGTCGAGCAATGCGGCGCATTCGACCAGCTCGTCACGCGTCGACGGAAACAGCCGGCCTTTGGGCAATCCGCCGATGCCGTGGCCCGAGCGTCCGACGCGCTGCAGGAATGTGTTGATGGAGCGAGTGGACCCGAGTTGGCAGACGAGGTCGACGTCGCCGATGTCGATGCCGAGCTCGAGCGACGCGGTGGCGACCAGGGCCTTGAGCTCGCCGCGCTTGAGGCGTTGTTCGGCGTCGAGCCGCCGTTCGCGCGACAGACTGCCATGGTGCGCAGCGACGTGGGCCTCGCCGAGGCGCTGCGACAGCTGCCGGGCGGCACGCTCGGCGTGACGGCGCGTGTTGACGAAGACGAGCGTGCTGCGATGTTGCTCGACGAGTTCGGCGATCCGGTCGTACACCTGCTCCCACTGCTCGCCGGACATCACGGCACTGAGCGGCGTCGACGGCAACTCGAGCGCAAGATCGCGCGACCGGCGGTGACCGGTGTCGATGATCGTGCAGTCCGTCGGCTCCCCTGCTGCGCCCAGCCGCCCGGCGCCGACCAGGAATCGCGCCATTTCGTCGAGGGGCCGTTGCGTCGCGGAGAGGCCGACGCGGGTCAAGGCCCGACCGGCCAGCGAGTCGAGCCGTTCCAGCGAGAGCGCCAGGTGCGAGCCGCGCTTGTCGTCGACGACCGCATGGATCTCGTCGACGATGACCGTACGCGCGGTCGACAAAATCGCCCGGCCGGACGCCGAGCCGAGCAGGATGTACAGGGATTCCGGCGTCGTCACGAGGACGTGCGGCGGGCGCCGAGCCATGCTCGCGCGCTCGCCCGGCGGCGTGTCCCCGGTGCGAACCCACGTTCGAATGCCCGCCGGAGGCAGGCCGGATGCGACCAGCTCCTCGTCGATGCCGCCGAGCGGGACGAGCAGGTTCTTCTGCACGTCGTTCGACAGGGCCTTCAATGGCGAGACGTAGACGACCCGGCTTTCGTCCGGCAGCCGGCCGCCGGCCGCGGTGGATTCGCGCACCAGTGCGTCGATCGTCGCGAGAAACGCCGCGAGGGTCTTGCCGGACCCGGTCGGGGCCGCAATCAGGACGTCGCGGTTCGCCTGGATCGCCGGCCACGCGTCGACCTGCGCGGGTGTCGGCGCCTCGAAGGTGCGGTCGAACCAGGCCGCGACGGCGTGATGGAACCGTTCGGTGGACATGAGTCGAGTGAGACCGTAGCACGCACCGGCCGGTTCCACGACGGCTGTCAGCCGATGGAGCGAAGCCCTTCGAACTGCCCGTGACCTACGCCGGCACGCGACGTCAACCGGCACACCCGGGACTTCCTGCGCGCTACAAGCGATCAGATGGCACAGCCCAAACGGCTCAAGGGCGGACCGGTCGATCGGCAGGTGACCGCCCGGGAGGCGAGCAACCTCCAGGTCAACGAGGACATGCGCTTCCAGGAGCGCGACTGGCTGGGTCAACGCGTGGGTTGGTTCGCGCTGGCGTCGTTGTTGCTGGCGGGGTGCCTGGGCCTCATGGGATCGGGCCCGTTGAGCCAGGCCGAACGCAGCGACGGCCGCGGGTTCACGATCGAGTACGAGCGCTTCGTGCGGCACGGTGCCCAGACGAGCGTCGTGCTCAGGGCGGCGTCCGACGCGCTCCCTGCCGAGCAAGCGCGGATCACGGTCACTCGCCAGTTCCTGGCGGCGAACGACTTGCAGCGCAGCGTCCCCGAACCCAGTGAGACAAGGGCTCGCGGCGCGGAAGTCGAGCTGGTCTACAGCACCCAATCACGCAAGGCACTGCAGGTCCGTTGGATCATCGAGCCCGATGAACTCGGGCGTCACACGACGATCCTTCGCCTGAACGATGGACCGCCGCTCGAGATCGTGCAGTTCACATATCCCTGATCGAACAGCCTTTGGAGAAACGACACATGGAATCGGTGATCCGTGCGGCCGTGGTCTACGTCGTCCTGCTGGTGCTGTTCCGCATCGCGGGCAAGCGCTCGCTGGCTGAAATCACCAGCTTCGACCTGGTGCTGCTGCTGATCATCAGCGAGGCCACGCAACAGGCGATGATCGACAACGACAACTCGATGACGAATTCACTGCTGCTCGTCTCGACCCTGATCGGCATGAACATCCTGCTCTCGATCGTGACGAAGCGCTGGAAGTCCTTCGACAAGCTGGTCGAGGACGTGCCGCTCGTCATCCTCAAGAACGGCGAACCCATCCGCGAGCGCATGCGCAAGGAGCGCGTCGACGAGCACGACATCATGGAGGCCGCGCGCGCGAGCGAGGGACTCGAGCGGCTCGATCAGATCAAGTACGCGATCCTCGAGCGGACGGGACACATCACGATCGTGCCCAAGTGACGTGCGAGGCCCGGGCGCAGGAACGCCCGGGCCCCGCAGTGCGCAGGGAACTGCGCGTCGCGATCACATCGAGCGATCTTTCATCGCGCGATGCTCCTTCGCGAGCTCGCGGTTCTCCTTGGCCGCTGCCGCGTACTGTGTCGACAGCTTCAGGCAGTGCGCCGACATTGCCGCGGCGTTCGCGCCTTTCGTGCCGGCAGTCGTGGAGCGGTAGGACTGCGCCATCTTCTCGTGTTCCTTGACCTTCTGCTCGAGGCGCGCGGCCTCCTGGTCGAAGATCGCGGCGATCGCCTCGTGGTCGGCCGAGGTCCGGGCAGCGGCAATCTGCTCGGGCGTCACGACCGGGTCGGCGGCATAGGCGCCGGTGGACAGGAACAGGGCCATTGCACACGAGGCAATCAGGGTTGTGAAGCGGTTCATGTGAGTCTCCAGTATTCGTTGCTGATCGGCGGCCGTGCGCGATGCGCGCAGCCGGTACGTCGGACCGGGACCGGAATCGGTCAGCCGGACATCGACGGACAAAGAAGCGCAGGCGGGAGGACTACAGCTTCGGTGGCCGCAGCAGTTCGAACGGGGGATCGTCGAGTGGCGGCAACGACGGCTCGCAAGCTTCGAGCGTCGAGGGCACCGGGGACAGGGCCGACATCACGGCAGTCGCGTTTGCTGGCGCATGGACGCCGGAGCAGGCGCCCGCGAGATCCATGAGACAGTCGATGGGCAGGTCAGGCCCAGGCGCGTCCGTGCGGGGCGAATGACCGTCGGCGAGACGCAGGGTCGCCGTCATGTGCGGGCAGTCCGCCATCACTGCTTCGCAGGGCAGCGCCTCGGCGAGCGGGCCGAGGCCGAGTTGGCCTACGAGCGCCAATCCCAGCAGTGCGGCGAGACCCAGCCGTCGTCGCTCGCGCACCGACCGAACACGACCGATCGCCGCCACCGCACGACGTATCGCGGTGCTCCAGCGGGTGAATG
>DASUYI010000281.1:0-2726 GCA_036377475.1 Steroidobacteraceae bacterium
GGGGGTGCGACGAACGGTGGTGGCGCATGACGTACAGATGCGCCAGCCCGCACTTTGGTTTGATCGGGTTTGTGGACACCGGCTACGGGACGGTCCGGGAGGGCCGGCCGACCGGCTGTAGGCGTCAGGACGACGCCGCGGGCCGTGCGTTGTGCCTACACTTCCTGCACTTGCCCGCTTCGCCGGGCCCGGGGGAGCGTAGCGTGCAAGCATGCCGATGAGGGAAGTCGCCGAGCACGTCCGGCGATTCATCGTGGAAACCGTCGATTCGGTGCCCGGACTCGAGGCGCTGCTGTTGTTGCGCGCGCACAGGGACCGCGCGTGGAGTGCAGAGGAAGCGGGCGCGCGTCTGTACGTCAGTGTCACCGTGGCGGCGCACGTGCTCGCGACGCTGGCGAGTCGCGGGGTGCTCGCGGCGGAAGGGTCAGGCTTCAGGTACGCGCCGGCGCAGCCCGAGTTGGACGCGGTCGTGGCCGACCTCGCCTCGGCCTACGCGACCCAGCTGATCGCGGTCACGCGGCTCATCCACGGCAAACCTGCGTCGAGCGTGCTGCAGTTCGCCGACGCGTTCCGCCTGCGCAAGGAGACCTGACCATGGGCTCGATCGTGTACGTGCTCTGCGCCGTCGCCGCCTTCGGCTGCTGCGTGCTGCTGTTGCGCGCCTATCGCCGGGTCGGCGCCCGATTGCTGCTCTGGAGCGCCGTCTGCTTCGGGTGCTTCACGCTCAACAACGCGCTCGTCGCGCTCGACCTGTTCGTGTTCCCGGACCTCGACCTGTTCACGCTGCGTAACGCGAGCGCGCTCGCCGGCATCGTCGCGCTGCTCTACGGCCTGGTCATGGAGGCTCGCTGACGATGACGCACGCGTGGTCGTTACTGATGCTCGGGGCCATTGCGATGGGCTGCTTCGTGGCCGGACTGCTGTTCCTGCGCTTCTGGCGTGACAGTCGCGACCGTTTCTTCCTGCTGTTCGCGCTGTCGTTCTTCGCCGAGGCGTTCAGCCGCGTGCTGCTCGCGACGAGCGCGCGGCCCAACGAAGGCAGCCCGTGGCTGTACGGCATCCGCCTCGTGGCCTACCTGCTGATCCTCTGGGCGATCTACGAGAAGAACCGTCGCAGTGAGAAGGCCGACGCGACCGGTCGGGGCGAACCATCGTCCGTCGAGCGCTAGCCCGCACGGTACGGACCGCCGCTCGTTGCTACCATAGCGCCGACGATGATGGCCGAAACCCTCCTGCTGACCGCGGTCGGCTTCCTGCTGGTGCTGCTGAACGGTTTTTTCGTCGCGGCGGAGTTCGCGATCGTCAAACTGCGCCGCACGCAAGCAGACGAACTGGCGCTGACCGAGGGGTTGCGCGGCCGGATCCTCCGGATCGTGCGCTCGCACCTCGATGCGTACCTGTCGGCCTGCCAGCTCGGCATCACGCTCGCCTCGCTCGGCCTCGGCTGGATCGGCGAGCCGGCGTTCGCGCGGCTCGTCGAGCCGCTGCTGCGCCTGGTGGGCATCGACGACCCCGACGTGATTCACGCGATCGCCTTCGCGTTCGCGTTCGGGTTCATCTCGTTCCTGCACATCGTGCTCGGCGAACTCGCGCCCAAGTCGCTCGCGATCCGGCGCGCGGAGGCGGTGTCGCTGAACGCGGCGCTGCCGCTCTACGCGTTCTACTGGATCATGTACCCGTTCATCTGGATGCTGAACGGCACGGCGAACGTGATCCTGCGACGCATGGGCGTCGAAATGGCCAGCGAGGGTGACGCGGCGCATTCGATCGACGAATTGCGCACCGTGCTCAAGGCGAGCCACCGCCACGGCGAAGTGGGTACGGTCGAGGCGCAGATCGCTTCGCGCGGCCTCGAACTCGGCGAGCTGGTCGTCGGGGACGTGATGCGGCCGCTCGCGGAGCTCGTCTCGATCGACGTCGACGCCTCGATCGAAACCGTGCTGGCCGAGGTGCGCAAGACGCGTTTCACGCGTTATCCGGTGCGCGACCCGCGCTCGCAGCGGTTCGTGGGACTGCTGCACATCAAGGACCTGATCACTGCACCGGAGCGGCTGCGCGACATGGGCACGATCCGCAGGTACCTGCGGCCGCTGCCGTTCGTCAAGGAGACCGACCGGCTCGAGGACGTGCTCGCCGCGTTCCGGCGCGGCGACCCGCACTTCGGCATCGTCACGGACCTGCTCGACACGGAGATCGGCTTCCTGACGTTCGAACTCGTCGTCGAGTCGATGTTCGGGCCCGTCGAGGACGAGTTCGCGAAGGAGTCGCCCTCGTGGCAGCGGCACGCCGACGGCAGCGTGACCGGCGCGGCGAGCCTGTCGATCCTGAGTCTCGAGAGCGAGCTCGGCGTGGTGGCGCCGACCGTCGAGGCCAACAGCGTCGGCGGGCTCGTCATCGAGACGCTGGGGCGCATTCCGGGGGCCGGTGAGCGCGTCGAACTGCCGGGGTTCCAGATCGACGTGCTGTCGCTGCACGGACCGAAGGTGGTCGACGTGCGCGTGCGGCGTCTCGCGACTCCGGAGTCCGAGGCGGACGAAGCGTCGGGTTGAGCGCGGCGCCGGCCTCGTCTCGCGTTCCCGCGGCGCCACGGTCAATGCGGTTGACGTTCTTTCTATATTTTTATAGATTTGGAGTTATGGATCAGAAAGACACCGTCCAGGCCCTGGCCGCCCTCGCGCAGGAATCCCGCCTCGCCGTGTTCCGCCTGCTGGTGACACGCGGCCCGG
>DASUYI010000282.1:0-4326 GCA_036377475.1 Steroidobacteraceae bacterium
GCCTCTTGCTCTGTCGGTAACGGTGCGCCGAGCGGATGCGAGCCAGGGGGTCGCACGACCAATCGTCGCACCTTGCCATGCGCGCCGGCGATCAGTCGCACCAGTCGTTCGCGTACGGCCTGGTCGGACTGCGTCGGTCGCGTGCGCCACCGCAAGTAATCGAGCCACGTGGGGCACTCGAACCGCTCGACCCAGAGATCGACGTCGTCGACGTCCTGGCTGATCGACCACGCGCGCGCGCCATCGCGGCGACGGATCCGACTCACTTCGTTGATCACGCCCACGAACTCGACCGCCTTGTCGGGCGGCACTCGGTACTCGATCACGACGACGATCGGTCCGGACGTCGGGTGCACGTCGACGCTGGGCGGCGTCAGTTCCGCACGCATCCGCGGATCGAATGAGCCCAGTTGCTCCGGCGCGATCGGCAGCCATCGCGCCGCGATCAGCGACAGAAGCGACGCGACCCCGGCCACCGTCAGCGCGCTGCGCAATCCCACGACGCTCGCGTATTCGCCCCACCACCACGCGCCGACCGCCATGCTGGCGAACACGACGGTCTGGTAGATCGCCAGCATCCGTCCCGTGACCCAGCGCGGCGACGACAACTGCACGGCGATGTTGAAGTTCGCGAACGACAGGGTCCAGGCACCGCCCGCGAGGACGTTTGCCAGCAGCGTCAAGCCCATCCAGCGGCTCTGGCCGATGCCGACGACGGCGACGCACGCAAGCGCGGACATCATCCGCAGCAGCGCATCGCTCGTGTAGCGCTGTCGCAGCGTCGCACTGGAAAGCGCGCCGAGCATCGCACCGGCGCCAAACCCTGCCATCATCACGCCGTACGTCGCCGCGCCGCCGCCGAGCAAATCGCGTGCGACGACGGGCATCAGCGCCGGCACGGCCACGATCGGAAACGTGTACAGCGCGCATCGCAGCAGGATCGACAGCAGGTGCGGCGAAAGCCCGACGTAGCGCAGTCCTGCCCCGACGGCTTGCCCGAGCGGCTCCGGCGGCAGTTCGCTGCCGGTGCGCTTCGGCCGCCACCAGAGCAGCGTCGCCAATATGCCGAGGTACGAGACCGCGTTGACGATGAACGCGACGGCGGCGCCGACGGCGGCGACGAGGATGCCGCCCAGTGCAGGGCCGACGCTCCGCGCGAGATTGAAGCCCACGGCGTTCGCCATGACCGCCGGTGCGATCAGCGTCCGCGGCACCTGATCGCCGATCGAAGCCTGCCACGCCGGTGCGAAGGCGGCGGCGCCGCACCCGATCAGGAACGTGAACCCGAGCAACAGCGACGGCGTCACGCTGCCCGTCAGCACGACCACGGCGAGGCCCACGGACGCGAGCAGCGCGACCACCTGCGACAGCAGCATGATCGAGCGTCGATCGCGCGTGTCGGCATAGGCGCCGGCGACGAGCGAGAGAAAGAAGAACGGCAGCGAATTGGCCGTCTGCACCAGCGCGACCTTGTCGGGCGTCGGCGCAATCGTCGTCATGAGCCACGAGGCCCCGACCGTCTGGATCATGCTGCCGAACGACGACGCGAGCGACGCCCACCAGAACAGCGCGAACGCGCGGTGCTCGAACGGCGCGAGCGTCGCGTTGCGCCAGCGCTCGAACGGCGACGGCGCCGCGGGCGGCCCGGGACGGTCGCTCACCGGCAGCCTCGCCCGCGGGCGCGGCGGCGCTTATTCGTGGTGATGGTGTTCGCGCTCGTAGGCGTCCGCTTCGGCCTTGGTCCTGTGGACCGTGCCGTCGGGATGCTCGGGCGGCGAATAGATCGAATACAGCCTGAGCGGCTCCGACTTCGAGACATTGACGATGTTGTGTTCGATGCCGGCCGGGATCACGACCGAGGAACCGTCCTCCAGCGCGTGCTCACGTCCGTCGAGGATCGCCCGCCCGTGCCCGGCCTCGATGCGGATGAACTGGTTCACGTCGTCGTGCGTCTCGAGCCCGATCTCGTCGCCGGGGCCGATCGTCATGAGCACCAGCTGGATCCCCTCGCTGGTGAACAGCACTTCGCGGAAGTTCTCGTTCTCGAGCGTCTTGCTCTCGATGTTGGTCACGTAGCCGGCCACGACGCATCCTCCTGTGAATCCTTCGCAAGGATAAGCCCGGCCGCGCATGACGCCAATCGAGGAAGTTCCTGCGTCGCACACATCCACGAGGTCCCGCGGATCGACGCACCGTCACGAGGCTCGCGAACTCTCGGCTTCGCGGGACTGACGTGCCTGCTCGAACTTGCGCTCGGCCGCGGCGGCCAGTTCCGCCTGCCCCAGCGCCTTGTGCGCCCAGCGCAGCACGTCGTACGGCCCTTCATACAAGGCCGTCGGAAAGCGGAAGCTGATCCGCGGGAAGTGTGCCCCCTGCCCCTCGTAGAGTCCGTTGGCGATCGCCATGTTCGACCACGCGACCGCATCCTCGTGTCGCCCGGCCTTGTACGCCGCGTAACCGGCGAGCCAGGCCAGTTCGGCGGTCGCCGGGCGGATCGCGAGCCCGGCGGAACAGAAGTGGATCGCCTCGACCCAGCGATTCAGCTTGCAGCAGCAGTCGGCCGCGCGATAACAGGCCCAGGCGCCTTCCTCGGCCCAGCCGCCGAGTTCCGCGCACACGCGATATGCATCGATCGCCGCGGCATACTCGCCGAGGTCCTGGTGCGACGCACCGAGGTAGTAGAACCAGCGCGGCTGCTTGCCGTGCTGCCGCGTATATTTCTTCAGGATCGCCACGTCGCGCTCGAGCTTGCGCTTGAGCGCGCCCGCGTCCTTTGGCAACTCGCGAAACCGCACGCCGGACAGTGTTCCCGACGACCCTGTGCGCTGCCCCTCGAGCACCTCGTGTGTCGGACCGTGCCATTGCACGGTGGCGGGCAGCCGGACGATGCGTTCCTTCGCGTACGTGCCGCCATCGTCGCTGACCAGCAGCACGTTCGAGCGCGTGCGACCGAGAGCGGCTCGGAGGTCGAAGCCTGGGTCGAACAGCAGCCGTTCGTCGGTGTCGACCGTGACCGCCCAGTGACCGCCGGCCTCCGTCGCCGCCTGCAGGGCGAAGTTGCGCGCAGCCGCGAAGTCGTTCTTCCAGGACAATTCCCGCAGCAGCAACTTCTCGCCGGCCGCATTGCGCGCGACCTCGATCGACGCGTCGCGGGCGCCCGTGTCGATCACGAGGCAACGGTCCACGTGCTCGACCACCGAGGCGATCGCGTCGCCGATGATGTCGGCATTGCTGCCCGTCAACGTGGTCGAGATGATCAACTTCGCACTCCGCCTCTTGCCGGCCTCGCCCCGGTCATTGCAGCGCCTGGGTCATCATGCGCATCGACAGCACCACGAGCATGAACAGCGCGGCGAACCAGTGGTACCAGGGCCGGCGCACCCACACGAGCGGCAGCAGCACGGCGAGGATGCCGAGGCGCATCACGGTCGTCACGATGTCCCACCGCAGGTGCCCGACCGCCAGGTATGCCTGCAGCATCGTCGCGGCCACGTAGGCGAACAGCAATGCGCTGAAATAGCGGCTGGACGCGTAATAACTCGCGCGCAGGTCGAACGCACCGGCGTCGCGCACCTCCGGCAGCGCCGCCGCGCAGACCAGGTACAGCAGCACCGGTACGACGAGGTAGAGCAGGAACGCGCCCGCGTTCGACGGCGTGGCGATGCCGATCGCGCCGAGGTAGATGCCCCACCAGAGGTTGACGACCAGGATCAGGCAGACGGCCGCCCACAGCAGCGGCAGCGCGTACCAGTGCACGTCGCGACGTGAGCGGATCAGCCGGTTCAGGTTGGCGAGCAGCTCCGTGAGACCGAGGCCCACGATCACCGAGACGAGCGTGATCGAATGTTCGCGGATGTCCATGCGCCGCGGTCAGCCCTGCGACCGCAGCGACTGCATGTCGATCACGAAGCGGTAGCGGACGTCGCCGCGTTCCATGCGCACGAAAGCTTCGTCGATCCGCTGGATCGGCGTCATCTCGCACTCGGCGACGATGCCGTGCCCGGCGCAGAAGTCGAGCAGTTCCTGCGTTTCCGCGATACCGCCGATCGCGGAACCCGACAGCGTCTTGCGCCCGCCGATCAGCAGCCGGCTCGAATAGGCGGGGATCGTGTCGATCACGCCCACCAGCACGAGGGCACCTTGCGGGCGCACGAGCCGGAGGTAAGCATCGATCTCGTGGACGACCGGGATCGTGTCGAGCACGAAATCGAACGTGCCGAACGCCGCCTTCATCGCGCCCGCGTCGCTCGAGACCAGAATGCGGTCCGCGCCGAGCGAGTGAGCCTCGGCGGCCTTGTCCGGCGATCGCGTGACGACCGTGACCTC
>DASUYI010000283.1:0-2848 GCA_036377475.1 Steroidobacteraceae bacterium
CCGGCTGCCCGGTTGGACGAGTTCGGTGGCCGGCAGGTCGGCGACGTTGATCATCAGCGTCGCGGACAGGTCGGCAAAGCCGCTGCCCTGGTCCGGGCGGTAGTCGAGCACGCGCGTCACGCGCACCGTCGTTGCGCCGACCGCGAGACTCGCGCCGACCTCGACGCCGAGTTTCGCGAGCAGACGCGAATCCGCCCACGCCTCGCCCGGCGCCGGGATGTCGTCGGTCACGACGCCAGGGCCGAATGGTCGGTCCGCCGTCTTCAGGCGTCCACGCAGCGGATAGCCCGGGCCGACCGCCCGCAGCGTCACGAGCGAGGATTCCTCGCCGGAAAAGACCACGCTCGGCATCGTCTCGAGACGCGCGACGCGCAGGCCGCGTCGCACGGCCTCGCGATCGTAGCGTTCGTCGATCGGCCGCGCGGAGCGGAGTCGCAGGTCCGCGGCGAGCACCTCGCCGGCCTGCTGCTCGACCGCCCGGCCGATCCGGCTCGTGAAGAACCCGACCGCGGTCAACGACGCCACGGCCACCAGCAACGCGAGCACGAGCACCGCGAGTTCCCCCGACCGCAGGTCCCGCATCAGGTTGCGCAACGCGAGCGTGAGCCAGCCCATGCGTGTGCGCCTCAGGCGGCCGGCGCGAGCACGCGGCCTGCGTCGAGGCGGATCACGCGATCACACCGCGCGGCGAGCGCGCGATCGTGCGTCACGAGCACGAGCGTCGTGCGCGTCGCGGCGTTGAGACCGAACAGCAGTTCCATGATCTTTTCGCCGGTCGCGGCATCGAGGTTGCCGGTGGGCTCGTCCGCGAACAGCACGTCGGGACGCGTCACGAACGCGCGCGCGATCGCGACGCGCTGCTGCTCCCCGCCCGAGAGCTGTCGCGGGTAATGCCCGAGTCGCTCGCCGAGACCGACACGCGTGAGCACGTCCTTCGCGGCTGCGCGTGCGTCGGAGCGCCGCGCGAGCTCGAGCGGCAGCATCACGTTCTCGAGCGCGGTCAGCGAAGCTATGAGGTGAAACGACTGGAATACGAAACCGACGTGCCGCGCGCGCACCGCCGCACGGCCGTCCTCGTCGAGCGCGGTGAGGTCGTGTCCCGCGAGCCAGGCGCGTCCGGCGGTCGGCTCGTCGAGCCCGGCGAGCAGCGCGAGCAGCGTCGACTTGCCCGCGCCCGAGGCGCCGACGACCGCCACGGACTCGCCGCGCCGGATCGCGATCGAGACGTCCGCGAGGATGGCGAGGGTTCCCTCGGGGCTGCTAACCTGCTTGCCGATGCCTTCCGCCGCCAGCACCGTCTCGCCGTCTGCGTTCGCGGCCCGTCTGTTCTCGTCGTTGCTCGTCATCGTCTTCCTCGGCATGGCGATCTGGTGCGGCACCGTTGCGCGTGCGGCGGACGCGACCTCCTCGCCCACCATCCTCGTGCTCGGCGACAGCCTCAGCGCGGCGTACGGGATTCGCGTCGAGCAGGGCTGGGTGTCCCTGTTGCAGGCCCGACTGCGCGCCAAAGGCTACGGGCATCGCGTGGTCAACGCCAGTTCCAGCGGCGAAACCACGGGCGGCGCCCTGGCGCGGCTGCCGCGCACGCTCGCTACGCACCGGCCGGTCGTCGTCGTGGTCGAACTCGGCGCGAACGACGGCCTGCGCGGTCTGCCGATCGCCGACATCCGCGCCAACCTCGGTAAAATCGTCGAGCTTGCGCAGCAGGCGGGCGCGAGGATCCTGCTCGTCGGCATGCGGATCCCGCCGAATTACGGAGCCACGTATACCCGCCAGTTCCACGACCTGTTCGGGCAGCTTGCCTCGAGTCACCGCCTGGCGCGGGTGCCGTTCCTGCTCGAGGACGTCGCGCTCGACGACACGCTGATGCAGGACGACGGGCTGCACCCGACGGCCGCCGCGCAGCCCAGGCTGCTGGACGAGATCTGGCCCCGCCTCGAACCGCTGCTGGCGCGCAAGTAGCCGCCCGTCGGCACATTTTCTTGTCCGCCCGCGGTGTTTTCGGCGCCGGTCGCTGCTATATAGCGGACGAGCCGCGCGGGGGCGCGGCCGGGCCGAGGCAGGGAGCTGGCGCTGTGGAAAAGATCTGGCTCAAGCACTACCCGCCTGGCGTGCCGGCGGAGATCAACCCGTCGGAACATCCGTCGCTGCTCCACCTGCTCGACCGCACGATCGAGCGCCATCGCGACCGCCCCTGCTTCAGCTGCATGGACCGCACGCTGACCTACGGCGACCTCGACGAACTCGGCGCGCGGTTCGCCGCGTACTTGCAGCAGGTCGCGCGGCTGCGTCGGGGCGACCGCATCGCGATCATGCTGCCGAACGTGCTGCAGTACCCGGTTGCGATCCTGGGCGCGTTTCGCGCGGGGCTCACGATCGTCAACACGAACCCGATGTACACGCCGCGCGAGCTCAAGCACCAGCTCGCGGACTCCGGCGCGCGCGCGATCGTGATCCTCGAGAACTTCGCGCACACGCTGCAGCAGGTGGTCGACGACGTCGATCTCGACACGGTCATCGTCACCTCCGTGGGCGACCTGCTCGGCTTCCCGAAGTCGGTGCTGGTCGACTTCGCGCTACGGCACGTGCGCAAACAGGTGCCTGAGTGGAGCCTGCCGGGCGCGGTGAGCTTCACGGACGCACTGAGCAAGGGCCGCTTCGAGAACCTCGCGCCGGTGGCCCTCGGCCCCGAGGACGTCGCTTTCCTGCAGTACACCGGCGGGACGACCGGCGTGTCGAAAGGCGCGGTGCTGACGCATCGGAACATGGTCGCGAACGTGCTGCAGGCCGAGGCGTGGGTGAAACCGGCGATGAAACCGGGCGAACCCGTCGTCGCGATCACGGCGCT
>DASUYI010000284.1:0-3313 GCA_036377475.1 Steroidobacteraceae bacterium
AGCAGCTCTACGCGCAATGCCTGGACCAGATCGTCGGCGCCGAGCAGCTCGGCTTCGATTCGATCTGGATGACCGAGCACCACTTCTGCGACGACGGCTACACGCCCTCCCCGCTCGTGATGGCGGGCGCCATCGGCGCGCGGACCCGGCGCATGCGCATCGGCACGAACCTCATGATCCTGCCGCTGCACAATCCCGTGCGGATCGCCGAGGACGCCGCGACGCTGTCGCTGCTGACCGGAGGCCGTTTCGACCTCGGCGTCGGCATCGGCTACCGCGAGCTCGAGTTCCGCGAGTTCGGGCGTGAACTCAAGCAGCGGCCGAGCCTGATGGAGGAAGGCTTCGCGATCATCCGCAAGGCCTGGGCCGGCGAACGACTCAACTTCGAGGGCAAGCGCTTCAAGGTCGGCGACGTGCGCATCACGCCCGTGCCCGAACACGCGCCGAGGCTCTTCCTCGGCGGCATGGTGGAACCCGCGATCGACCGCGCCGCGCGGATCGCCGACGGGTTCCTGTCGACCGGCGGCATCGGCAACGACGTGTACGTGAAGTGCCTCGAAAAGAACGGCCGGCGGCCGACGGACGGTGTCATCATCGCCGGTCACTGGGCGCTGATCTCCGACGATCCGGAGCGCGAGGCCGCCATCGTCGGCCCGCACGCGCTGTACCAGAGCAACCAGTACATCGAGTGGGGCGCGTTCGGGCCGCCGGACACCACGCCCCGTTTCCCCGACGCGGCCACCGCGCTGCAGATGGGCTTGTACGAACTGTGGGACGCGGACACGGCCGTCACGAAACTGACCGAGCTGCTCGCGACGTATCCACAGATCCAGGACGTGCATTTCTGGGCCCAGCTGCCCGGCGAGCCCGTGGCCTCCGGACAGCGACGGATCGAGTACATGGCGAAGCACGTGCTGCCGCGCGTGCGCGCCAGGCTGTGAGCACCGCAGGGGGCGCATGAGCAACGAACTGCGACGCGCGTTCGGGCACTACCCCACCGGCGTCACCGTGATCACGACCACCACGCCCGAGGGGCGCTGGATCGGCATGACCGCGAACAGCTTCTCGTCACTGTCGCTCGAGCCGCCCCTCGTGCTCTGGAGCATCGCCAAGTCCTCGACCAACTACGAGGTCTTCCGCAATGCACCCCATTTCGCGGTGCACGTGCTGCATTCGGGGCAGGCCGCGCTTGCGCGCCAGTTCGCGACCCGCGACTGCGATCGCTTCGCGGGCCTGCAGTGCGAGCCGGGACGCGGCGGGTCGCCGCTGCTCGAGGATTTCCACGCGTGCTTTGACTGCGATACGCACGAGGTGCTCGAGGGCGGTGACCACGTGATCATTGTCGGCCGCGTGCTCGAGTGTCGCGAGCGCGCCGGCGACCCGCTGATCTTCTACCGCGGCAGGTTCCTGGAGACGCTCGGGCCCGGCGCGTAGAATCGTCGCGCGCCGCACGGGCGGGGCCTCACTTGTTGGCAACCAGCAAGTCCGCTATGATGGGCCAAATGAACAAAGCGACGACGGACGGCCCCACGACGCGTGCCCGCCGCAAGCAGGCCGAACGCACTGCACTCTCGGACCGCAAGCTGACGGAGGCGGCGATCCGCCTGCTCGTCGAACGCGGCGTGCAGGGTACCACGCTGCAGGCCGTGGGTGAGCTCGCCGGCTACAGCCGCGGCCTCGCCACGCACCGGTTCGGGTCCAAGGGTGGCTTGTTCGCGAACGTGCTCGATGTCGCGAGCCGCGACTGGCTCAAGCGCATGCAGAAGGCCGTCGGCACCCGCACTGGCGTCGAGGCCCTCTGTGCCGCCACCGACGCCGTCGAGAAATTCATGCGCGACCGTCCCGACGAACTCACCGTCATGTACCTGCTCTGGTTCCTCGGCATCGACCGCAGTGCCGAGTACCAGTCGAACATCGCGAAGGTGCACAAGGCGCAGCGCCGGGACGTGGCCGCGTGGATCCGCGCGGGCCAGCAGGCCGGCACGGTCGCCGCCGACGTCGAGCCCCTGCGCGTCGCCGAGCAGTACGCCGCGTCGATGGCGGGCATCATCTACCAGTGGCTCGCCGACCCGGGCATCCCGGTCGGCCTGATGTTCGCGGAACTCAAGAGCAACCTGCGTCACCGCCTGGAACTGCCCGAGGCCAGGGCCGCCCGGCTTGCAGAGGCGAAATCGCGCAAGGGCGGGACCGTGCGCGCGAAGCGCGTCGCCGACGGCAACGGTCGTCACGCCGGCGCCGGTCGCTGACGCGGCCTGGCGCGCCTTACTGCGCGCCGATCTGGGGCTGCTCGCCCGCAAACGTGAACCCGCACGACGCCCGGGCGTCGTAGCGAACCCACTCGTACGGCGCGAGGCGCACGCCCTCGTACTGGAACACGCCCGCCCAGCCCGACGCCGTCGCGTCCACCGGCCAGGCGTTCATCATGATCTTCTGGTACGAGTCGCTCGGCTTCGGCGTCTTCACGAGCATCGTGTCGTAGAACTGGTCGACGCGCTGGCCGTCGACGTACCACTCGAGCCCACCCTCGAACCAGCGGAACCCGTAATTGTGATGGGCCGTGGCGGCATCGAAGCCCAGCTGCACGACGCGCTCGTTGTGCGAGGCGTAGCCGTCGTCGTTGGTCCAGAAGTTGAATTGGACGCGCGTCGTGTCGAACCCGAGGAACTCGATGTCGATCTCGTTGTGCTTGCCGTTGCCGCCGTTGTCGTACGGGCCCGCGAACGTGAAGAAGGCGGTGACCACGCCGGACTGCCGGATCGGCTTGAACCGCGCCTCGTAGCAGCCGTAACCGTGGAAACCCTTCGTGCGGTATTCGCCCGAACTGTACGGCTTGCCGAGAAAGGCACGGTTGCTGAGCTTGAGGGTCATGGCGCCGGACGTGGCGTCGTGGACGACGTGGTCCGCGCGCCAGGCGTTGTCAAACGGCGAACCATTGGTCCACCGGTCCGCCTTCATCCAGCGCGTCGTGTCGTACGCGCCGAGCTGGTCGATGAACGATCCGAGTGGGACCACCGCCGGCGTGTTGCCGCGGCGCGCCGCGAATGCCTCGGAAAACATCGCGACGACGAGGCCGCCCGCGACGGTCGCAACGATCAGCCGTGAGGCCAGTGCCGATCGCTCCGTGACGTCGTTCCGCTGCATGTGGGTCCTCCCGCGGCATGGCTGCGCCGCGACCGTCGCGCCGGTCGCCCCGCGCCGCCCCTCTTGTTGTTCTTTCGGCCCGAAGGGGGCGCGGCCGGCCCCGTCAAGCGCAGGCTAGTCGTTTCGTGACGCGCGTCAATCGCAGCGTGACATACCGTGTATCAGTGTGCGT
>DASUYI010000285.1:0-2671 GCA_036377475.1 Steroidobacteraceae bacterium
CTTGCCTTCGTCCGGCGCCGAGAATCCATGCAGCCGGCGTGCGGCCGGGTTCCAGTAGATCACCTGCTCGTTCGAGTCCGCGATGATTGCGCCCTGCGGGAAATGCTCGATCGCGGCCGTCCAGCGCTCCTCGCTGCGTCGCAACGCGAGGTCGGCGGCCTTGCGCGCCGTGATGTCGTTGAACAAGACCGCGACACGATGCTGCGCCGGGTCGTCGACGCGGAACGCGTACACGTCGTAGATCCGGCCCAGGGCCCGCGCCGCATTTTCGAAACGCCGGGGTCGGCCCGTGCGGGCGACCTCGCCGTAGATTTCGAACCACGATTCCTCGTGGTCCGGATGACTTTCGCGCATCCATCGACCGATCGGATCGACGATGCCTGTGTTCGCGGCGAACGACGTGTTGGCCTCGAGAAATCGGTAGTCGACTCCACGATCGAACTCGTCGAAGCGAACCTCGAGGACGCAGAAGCCCTGGTCGATCGTGTCGAGCAGCGTCCTGTAGCGAGCCTCGCTCGCCTGCAGCGCGGCCTCGGTCTCGCGCAGTCGCAGCAGCATGACCTCGTCGCGCCCGACGATCGCGTCGACCTCGCCGCGACGCAGCGCTTCGAGGGTCGCCTCCGCTTCCGCGAGCCGCTGCCCCGCGGTCGGTTGCCTAGGAGGAGGCGGCATTTGGCATTTCCGGGGGCAGCTGCAGTGCGGCACGGACCTTCGCGAGGTCGTGCAGGGTTCCGACGATCATTACGCGCGGCGCCGGCTCGACCTGGACCAGGCACGGGGTCACGAGCACATCGTACTGCAGCGCGCGCTGGTAGTGCTGCAGCACGTTGACGACCTCGAGGTCGAAGTCACACTCGGTGGACCGTTGCAAAAGCGCCAGGTTTCGCGTGGCGGCGACCGAATTCGCGCCGTCGCCGGCCACGAACAGGATCACCTTGCGCACCGTCTGCAGGCTCCTGCCGTTTCGACTCATGTCGACTGGTCCACCCCTGACGCGCGGGCAGGCGCGAAGTGCAGTCCGGTGTCCGTGATCCGGAACCGGTTCCAGCCGTGGGCGTGCCGACTGCCGCGCATCTTGATCACCAGCAGCCGGCGCAGGTGCGCCTCATCATCAGGCCACTGCTGGTCGAGCAACAGCAGCGTGTCGATCAGCGACGAGATGCCGATGCCGCTGATCTCTTGCAGGTCGCCCGGGTTCACCTGGTTGAGGTATAGGCACGTGACGCCACGGGCCTTGCATTCGGTCATCAGCCGCACCACGAAATCGAACGCCGCGGCCTGCGCTCCCATGCGTTGACACGCACTGATCGCATCGACGATCAGGTGTTGCGGCCGGAACCGCTCGAGCAACTGGATCACCTGCCAGAGGTGTTCCTCGACGCCCATCGCTTCGGGCACCGACATCAACAGCTGCAAATTGCCCGACTCGATGGCCGGTCGGAGGTCGACCCCGGCGCTGCGCACCGCCACCTTCAGCGCATCCGCTCCTTCCTCGAAGGTCAAATAGGCCACACGCTCGCCACGACGACTGGCCGCGACGGCGAGCGTGCAGGCGAGCAGGGTCTTGCCCGTGCCACTGGCGCCACCCACGAGGATGCTCGAACCCTGGCGGAAGCCGCCGTCGACGAGCCCGTCGAGACCGTCGACACCACTCGCGAACCGCCGGACCTCGGTGCCGGGCCCGTCCAGTCCGATCATCGAAATCGGCATGATGACGATGCCGGCCTCCGAGATCACGTAGGGATATTCGTTGCTGAGGAAGCCGGAGCCCCGATACTTGAGCACGCGAAGCCGCCGCGTGGACACCTGGCCGACCACGCGATGGTCGAGGCGCAGCACGCAGTCGGCCAGGTATTCGAGCCGGTGCAACGTCTCGAGCGACTCACCCGACGCCTTGACGGTCATCACCACTGTCTGGTCCTGGCCGACGAGCCGGTCGTGCAGCAGGATCAGTTCGTCCTCTTCCCGGCGCGGGTCCTGGAAGATGCGCAACAGCACGTCCACGGCGTCGATCAGCACGCGTCGTATGCCGGCGTCGCGAATCCGCCCGTCCAGGATGGCGAGCAGGCCGCCGAGGTCGAAGTCCCCCGTCTGCTGTGCGCGGATCGGCGGATCGAGGTCGAGCAACACGAGCGATCCGGCGCGCTCGAGCGCATCGAGGTCCCAGCCGAGTGTGCGTGCATTGCGTCGTATTTCGTCCGCGCCCTCCTCGAAGCTCACGAGCAACCCGGGCTCGCCCGCGAGCGCACCACGACAGAGGAATTCCAGCCCGAGCAGGGTCTTGCCGGTGCCCGGTCCGCCGCCGACGAGCGTGGCGCGACCTCTGGGCAAGCCGCCGAGCAGTACTTCATCGAGTCCACGGATACCGGTGGGGGCTTTCGGAATCGCGGCGATCGTCGTGGCTCGACCCGTCGTCCCCGGAGCCGACGTCCGTGCCGTGGGAGCCATGGAACCTCGCAGTCCGAAACGGTGACAGATGCGCCGGCAGGTTTTGACTCTCGACGCGGTGTCCGCGAGCGTGACACGTCGGAACCCGGCCGGGCAGTCAGCCCCGTCCTACTCACTCCGGCGACGGCGCCGCGATGCGCGCGCCGATCACAAGCACGCCCGTCGTCGACGATCCGCCAGGCTCGGCAACGGGTCGAGCAACCCGCGTTGCCGAAGCGCCGTC
>DASUYI010000286.1:0-7647 GCA_036377475.1 Steroidobacteraceae bacterium
GCCGGCGCCGAGCGCGGAAAGCCAACGCAACAACTCGCGGCGGGTCAGCATGCTGGCGTACGCATTCGGACCTGCTCCGACCGGAACGGCATTCGTACTCTGGCAGGGCCCGCACCTCACGACAGCTGCCCTTTCAGGTAGGTTTGGGTGGCGACGGCGGGGGCGCCCGCCCCGATTTGACATGACGGCAGGCGATTCCTATTCTTCAGCCGACTGTGCGGTTTATTGATAGCCCGTTTTCGCCGCCGGGGGCAAGGGGCGAAACGGTTCCGCGCATGCCGGGCCTGGCCAAGATCACGGGGGACCGATGAGTGTATCTGGCGACGGCTACTACGTGGACCAGCTGCGCGAGCAGCCGGACCTGGAAGGCGCATCGCAACTGCTCGCGCGCTGGGCGGAGGACCTCGGCTGGGACCTGGCCGCCTATCACGTGAGCCTCGACGCCCGCGACCTGCCGCGGGCCAAGGACGGCTCATTCATCGCCGCGCTGATGGGCTGGCCGACCGATTGCCTCGTGCGCTGGCGCGAAGCGGGCCTCGGCGCACACTGTCCGGTCGCGCAACGCTGCGGCCGGGCGACCGCGCCGTTTGCCTGGAGTTGCGACGCGCGCGACAGCGAGTGGTTCGGCAGCCCGCTCACGCGGGACCAGCGACGAGTCCTCGAACATTACGGGCGCTACATCTCCAGCGGCATTGCGGTGCCGGTGCAGCAGGCCGGCGGCACGCTCGGGTACGTGTCGTGGTGCAGTCGCAGCCGCGAGCGCGGCGACTGCAGTGCCGAAAACCTCGCGACGATGCACTTCCTGTCGCACGTGTTCATCCGCCAGGTGGCCGACATGGTGCCGTCCGAGCTCGTGACCGGATCGCTGCTGACGGCGCGTGAAAAGCAATGCCTGACCCTCGCCGCGCTCGGCAAGAACGAGCACGAAATCGCCTCGGTGCTCAATCGCTCGCGCGAGACCGTCCACTTCCACATCCGCAACTGCATGTGGAAGCTCGGTGCGGCGAATCGCACCCATGCCGTCGCCCTTGCCTGCACACGCGGCATCATCCGGCTGAACTGAGCGCACGCGCCGCGGCGGCACGCGCTATTGCGACCTGCGTCGCTCCAGCACCTGCCGGCGCAGCTCCGGCTTCTGCACCTTCAGCGAGGGTGTGCGCGGAAACGTGTCGAACCGCTCTACGGCCTCCGGCCACTGATAGCGTGGGAAGGCCCTCGCCTCGAGGAATTGCGTCAGCTCCTCCAGGGCGAGGTCGCGTCCGTCGCGCGTGATCACGCAGGCGCACGCCCGCTCGCCGAGCCGCGGATCGGGCAGGGCGACCACGGCGACGTCCGCGAGACGCGGGTGCGAACGCAGCGCGGCTTCGATGTCCGCCGGCGTGATCGTCACGCCGCCCCGGCGAATGATGTCCTTGCTGCGTGAGACGAACGTCAGCATGCCCTTCGAATCGAGCACGCCGACGTCGCCGGTCCGGAAATAGCCGTCCTCGGTCAGGGACGCGCTGTTCATGGCTTCGTTGCGGTAGTAGCCCAGGAACCGGTTGGGCCCGCGCACGAGGATGTTGCCCGGCACGCCGACCGGCAGCGGCCGGTCCTCGTCGTCACGGATTTCGAGGTCGGTGCCCGGCAACGGCCGGCCTTCGGTCGTCAGCAGGTCGTCGATGTCGTCGGCGGTCGAGCCGGTGACGTGCGCCGGCGACTCCGACATGCCGTACATCGGGTACGGACGCCGGCAGAAGCGCCGGCGCGCGTCCAGACGATGCGTCGCGTCGATGCCGGCGACGACGCCACGGGCGAGGCTCGAGCAGTCCGTCGCGTCGAGCTGCGGCGATTCGAGGATGTCGATCGCGTGCGTCGGCATCAGCAACAGGTGCGTGACCCGGTGCGTGGCGATGAGCGCGAGTGCCTCCGCGGCGTTCCAGCTGCGTTGCAGGACCGTCCTGCAGCCGCACAGGTACGTGAGGTAGGTGCCGAGCACCGAGCTGCCCACGAACCCGAAGGCGGTCACGACCAGGTTCGTATCGGCCGGACCGATCGCCTGGAAGCGCGCGTAGGCCTCGGCGGCGAACCGCAGCGTGTTGGCCGAATGCATGACTCCCTTGGGCTCGCCGGTCGTCCCCGAGGAAAAGATCAGCAGCGCGAGATCGTCGGCCGCGCGCGAACACGCTCCGGACGCTCTGCGGTCGCCGCACTCGACGAAGCGGGACCAGTGCGTGACGTGCGCACCATCCTGGAGACAGGCGTCCGGGACGACCGTGCCCACGAGACCCGCCCCCGCCCCCGCGTGCAGCGCGCGGGCGATCTCCGCGTTCTCGCCCAGCGAGACCAGCAGCCGCGCGCCGCAGTTCGCCAGGATGGCGCGGATCTGCTCGACGGCGAACATGTGGGGCAGCAGTGCCGGCACCAGCCCCGCGTATGCGCAGCCCGCGATCGCGACGGTCGACTCCAGGCAGTGGCGGCCGTGCACCGCCACGGCGTCGCCGGGTCGCAGCCCGACGGCCAGGCAGGCGCGGCCGAAGCGTTCGGCATCGCCTCGCACCTGCTCGAAAGTGAGGCTGCGGTCGCCGTCGACGAACGCGACGGTGCCCGCGTTCGCGACCGTGACGGCAGTGAAGGACTCCCAGAGAGTCTGCGCCCGCCAGTGGCCGGCGTCGTAGTACTGGCGGCGAAGCGCGGCCGGCAAGGCCGAGGAACGCTCGGGACTCACGACGTTCAGCCCAGCATCTGGCCGCCGTCGACCACGTACGTCTGGCCGGTGATGAAGCTGCCGGCGTCCGACGCCAGCGTCGCCAGCACTGCAGCGACTTCGCGCGGATGACCGATCCGGTTCAGCAGGATCGAGTCGATGACGCCCTGCCGGGTCCGCTCGTCGAGCGTGTAGGTCATGCCGGACTCGACCTGGCCGGGCGCGATCGCATTGACACGCACGCCGCGTTCGGCCCATTGCGCGGCGAGGTCCTGCGTCAGGTGCACGATCGCCGCCTTGGACGTCGTGTAGGGCACGACCTGGCCGTCACGCGGGCGGTACGAGAGGTACGCGCCGACCGATGCGACGTTGACGATGCTGCCCCCGCCGCGCTCGATCATGACCTTCGCGGCCTCGCGACAGCTCAGGAACGTGCCGGTCAGGTTGACGTCGATGACTTTCTGCCAGCCCTTGAGCGCGATCTGCTCCGGCAGGCCCCAGCACGACGTGCCGGCATTGTTGACGAGTACGTCGAGCCTGCCGTGACGGCGCACCGCCTCGGCCACCGTGGCCACGACGTCCTCTTCCTTCGACACGTCGCAGCGCAACGCGGTGACGGTCCGGCCGAACGAGGTGCGAAGCTCGGCGGCGAGCTCCTCGCACTTGTCCTGCTTGCGCGACGCCAGCACCAGGTCGCAGCCGAGGTCCGCAAGCGTCGCGGCCATCGCGCGCGCCAGCTCGCCGTGCCCGCCCGTCACGAGCGCGACGCGGCCGTTCATGTCGAACAGCTCGCGGAAGAATCCCGGTTGATAACGGTCCGCCATGCGCGACGCCCGCCCTACGTGTACTTCTTGAGCTCGAGGCGGCTGATGGCGCGATTGTGAACCTCGTCGGGGCCGTCGGCGAGACGGATGAGCCGCGTGTTCGCCCAGGATTCGGCGAGCGTAAAGTCGCCGCTCACGCCCGCGCCGCCGTGCGCCTGGACCGCGTCGTCGATGATGCGTACGGCCATGCGCGGCGCCGCGACCTTGATCATCGCGATCTCGGCCTGTGCCGCCTTGTTGCCGACCGTGTCCATCATGTACGCGGCCTTGAGCACGAGCAGCCGCGCCATCTCGATCTCGGTGCGTGCGTGGGCAATGCGTTCCTCCCAGACCGAGTGCTGCGCGATCGGCTTCCCGAACGCCACGCGCTTGAGCAGTCGTTTGCACATCGCTTCGAGAGCCGCCTCGGCCTGTCCGATCGTCCGCATGGCATGGTGGATGCGCCCGGGGCCGAGCCGGCCTTGCGCGATCTCGAACCCGCAGCCTTCGCCTTTGAGGATGTTCGAGGCGGGTACGCGCACGTTGTCGAAGTCGATCTCGGCATGACCGCCGTGGCCGCGGTGCGGGTAACCGTACACCGTGGTCGATCGGACCAGCTTCACGCCCTTCGCGGCGCGCGGGACCAGGATCATCGACTGCTGGCGGAACCGGTGCGCCGTCGGGTCCGTCTTGCCCATCACGATCAGCAGCTCGCAGCGCGGGTGATAGGCCCCCGAGGACCACCACTTGCGGCCGTTGATCACGTATTCGTCGCCGTCGCGCCGGATCTCGGTCTCGATGTTGGTCGCGTCGGACGAGGCGACCGCGGGCTCGGTCATCGAGTAGGCCGAGCGGATCTCGCCGTTCATGAGCGGGACCAGCCACTCGTCCTTCTGCGCGCGGGTGGCGTAACGCTGCAGCACCTCCATGTTCCCGGTGTCCGGGGCGGAGCAGTTGAACACCTCCGGCGCCCACGCGACCCGCCCCATGATTTCGGCGAGCGGCGCGTACTCGACGTTGGTGAGCCCCGGGCATTGGAACTGGAATGTCTCGTCGACGTGCTCGGCGCCGTGCCAGGGCGGCATGAACAGGTTCCACAGCCCTTCGGCCCTGGCCTGGACCTTGAGATCCTCGACGATCCGCGGCAGCGGCCAGCCTTCGGCGGTCTGTTCCTCGTAGGTTCGCAGGTGCGGGTACACGCGCCGGTCCATGAAGTCCTGCAGGTGCCGCATCAGCTGCTGCGTGCGCTCTGAATAATCGAAGTTCATGGCGTGTCTCGCGGGCGGGGCCTGGTGATGCTGGTCTCTATTCGGCCGACCAGTCGGTTCCCTAATTAAAATCCCCGCTGAGACGACTGTCAACTGGGACGTAGCCAGTGTGGCGGCGCCAGCGGCGCACATTGACGCCGACGGGACACGGTCCCTAAACTTCGACCGACTGGTCGTTTGTCAGTTTGCCGGACCGTCGATGCCCCACCCACGGCTGCTCTCGGAGTTCGCACTGCGGCACCTCAGGCTGCGCAACCGCCTGGCCGTGCTTCCGTATGGCACCGCGATGGTCGTCGACGGCGTGCCGACCGACGGCGACAAGGCCCATTACGCGAACGTGGCGCGATCCGGTCCCGGGATGGTGATCACGGGCGCAACCATCGTCCATCCGAGCAGCGCGGGACGCAACCGCATCCTGACCGAAGCCTACAACGAGCACGCCGTGGCCCGGCTCGGCGCGAAAGCGGCGATGCTCAGGTCCCATGGCTGCGTGGTCTTCGGCCAGCTCGTCCATCTCGGTCGCGAATGGCCGGTCGGTGACAGCGACGTCCCGCCGATGGCGCCGTCGCCGGTACGCTCGCCGCGCGACGCCTACCTTCCCCGCGAGATGACGCAGGCCGACATCGACACGGTCGTCGAGGCGTTCGGTCGATCGGCCCGCAACCTGCAGTCCGTCGGCTTCGACGGCATCGATGTCCATGCGGCACACGGATACCTCGTCGCCCAGTTCCTCTCGCCGGCCACGAACCGGCGCACCGATGCGTATGGCGGCACGGCCGAGAAGCGCCTGAGGTTCCTGCTCGAAGTCGTCGATTCGATCCGGCGGCAGTGCGGTGACTCGATCGGGCTCAGCGTGCGGCTGAGCGCCGACGAGGAGATCGCCGACGGGCTCGAGATCCCCGACACCGTGCGGATCGCGCGCGCGCTCGAGACGCACGGCGGGGTCGACCTGCTGAGCCTGACGCTCGGCACGAGGGGCGCCTACGTCAAGGACATGTCGACCCCGGACGCGCCCGCCGCCAACGCGGCCATCGCGGTGCGGCGCGAGTGCGGCCTGCCGATCCTGCTGGGGCAGCGCATTGCGGAGCCGGACGTCGCCGAGCAACTGCTCGAGCGCGGCACGGCCGACCTGGTCGGCATGGCGCGCGCGTTCCTGGCCGATCCCGAGTGGCTCACCAAGACCGCGCGCGGAGAGGCTTCGCGCATCCGCCCGTGCCTCAACCTGAACCAGGATTGCCGCGCGTTCACGCCGCACCTGCACTGTGCCGTGAACCCGGTGGTCGGTCGCGAGACGTCCGAGGAGTTTGCCGAGTTGCGTCCGGCGGCAACGCCGAAGCGCGTCGCGGTGGTCGGTGGCGGACCCGGCGGCCTCGAGGTGGCACTGACGGCCGCACGCCGCGGGCATCGCGTGACGGTGTTCGAGAGGGCGGATTCGTTCGGCGGCCAGTTCCTCTATGCGGCGTCGGTCCCGCACCGGCAAAGGCTGCGCCGGCTGCTCGACCACCAGCTAGGTGAACTGCGCCTGCTCGGTGTGAAGATGAACCTTGGGATCGAGGTGTCGTCGGCGGGTGACCTCGACGACGAATTCGACGCCGCAGTGCTGGCGACCGGTGCGACGCCGCGACCGCTGGACGCGCCGCTAGAGTCGAGCGGCGCACTTTCGTGGTTCGACGTGCTCGACCGCGGGGCCCCGCCACCGTCGGGCAACGGTCGCGCGGTCTTCGTCGACGACGGCAGCGGGTTCTGGTGGAACTACGGCGTCGCCGAGGCGCTCGTCGAAGCAGGCTGGCAGATCACGATCGTCACGCCCTCCGCCGGCGTCGGCCACATGATTCCGCACGAGAGCGTCGCGCCGATGCTGGCCCGTCTCGGCGCCGGCAATGCCGCGTATCGCGTGCTGTCGTCGCTCGACGGACTCGAGGAAGGGGGCGCAAGGATCGTGAACCTCACGTCGGGCGAGGAGGACGTCGTTGCGTGCGGCCTCGTCGTGGTGCAGACCGGGCGTGTCGCCGCGCCGGCGCCGGAGTTCGCGTTACGGCAGGCGGGCATCGCCGAAATACATCGGGTCGGCGACTGCATCACGCCGCGCCGCATGAGCTTCGCGGTGTTCGAGGCGCAACGTGTCGGGCGGCGCCTGTAACGCCGCGGGCGACGAACGCATGGCTGTTAGAATGACGCAAGTGCGAAGGAGACGGGCGTGAGCAGAGTTGCCTCGAAGCGGTCAGTGAAGCCCGAGCCGGCCCGGAACGCGGCGCGTGTCGCGCGGCGTCCGTTGGACGATACGCGCCAGGAAGCTCCGGCGCCGAAGGTTCTCGGCAAGCGCGGACCCAAGGTCGACGTCGAGCAGACGCTGCGGCGCAAGCGCGAGATCCTGCGCGGCGCGGCGCGGCTGTTCGACAGGGTCGGCTACCACGGCGTCAACATGTCCATGATCGCCGAGGCCGCGGGACTCAAGAAGCCGACGCTCTATCACTACATCTCCGGCAAGGACGAGATCCTGTTCATGCTGCACGAGCTGTTCATCGGCACGTTGCGCAGGAACACGGATGCCCGGCTCGAGACCGGCGCCGACGCGATGGCCGTGCTCAAGGGCGTCGTCGACGACGTTTTCAAGCTGCTGCACGACTACCCCGGCTATGTCCGTGCCTTCTTCGAGCACTTCCGCGAACTCGACCCGGATCAGCGCGCGGCGATCGCCATCAAGCGCGACGAGTACGTGGCGCTGATCACTGGCGTGATCAGGAAGGCCATGGCGGACGGCACCGTGCGCAAGGCCGACCCCACACTGACGGCGCACTGCCTGTTCGGCATCTGCAACTGGGCCTACCAGTGGTACCGCCCGCACAAGGACCCTGCACACGAAGTGCTGGCCGCGAAGTGCTGGGACATC
>DASUYI010000287.1:0-3706 GCA_036377475.1 Steroidobacteraceae bacterium
GACTTCACGCCGAGGTGAGCCCCTCTCGACGGGACTGAATCAACCGACCGGTCCGGTCGTTCTCACAAAGCTCGCGGGCCAGTTCCCGGTACCGGCAGAACCCGTTCGCCATCTTCATCTGCTTGGGGGTTCGACACTCTGGCCTGAACAGCAGCGGACTGCCGACGAGGATGCAGAGCGCCTTTGCCCTCGACGTCGCCACGTTGAATCGGAACCGGTTGTAGAGGAACTCCATGCCACGTGGCGCATCCTCGGGGCTCGACGAGGTCATCGAGTAGATCACCACCGGCGCTTCCTGGCCCTGGAAGCGGTCGACCGTGCCGATCCGATCCGCAAGCAAAGGCAGCGCCTCGATCAACGCGGAAACCTGCGCGTTGTAAGGCGCGACGACGAGGATGTCTCCAACCTCCAGTGGACGCTCGACATCGTTCCTGTCTCGCCACTGGCACCGGGTCAGCAGGTGATCGACGAGCCCGCGAATGGTCGCCACCTCCTCCGCCGATCGCGCACGATTGCCGCTGTGTGGCACGGGTAGGTAGCGCAATCCCGAGCCGATGCACTCAGCGTACAAACTGTCACCGCCGCCGTCTTTCGTGAGGATCGCCTGCCACTCGAGCCCCGGACGCGACCCGACCTTGCGGTCGTAGTAGACCTCGGACGTGAACTTGGCGATGTCCGGATGCAGCCGCCAGGTCTCGGCGAGGAACAGGCCCTTGTCGCTGGGGATCGTGGCCTCGCCGTTCAGCACGTGATAGAGCGCCGAGACCTCGCTGCCCTCGGGGTGACTGCTCTGCAACGGCTGCTCGAGCTGCTGCGGGTCGCCGAGCAGCACGAGGCTGCGTGCGGCCTGGGCCGTCGCGAGCACGTTCGCGAGCGACATCTGCCCGGCCTCGTCGACGATCAGCACGTCGACGCTCTGCTCGAAGTCCGGGCGCGCCCAGCACCACGCCGTTCCGCCGACCACGTCGATCGTGCCGTCGTCCAATCCGGTGCGAATGGTCTCGTAGTCCTTGCTGCGCTCGATGCCCCACGCTCCGGCGTACTTGCCTTCGTCGCAGTGGACGATGCTCAGGCGATGCCCGTGCTCGCGCATCTGCTTCGCGGCCGCTTCGAGCACGTTCACGATGACCTTGTGACTGACCGCCGTCACGCCGACCTTGAGTCCGGCGCGAACGAGCGCACAGATGACGTGCGCACCGGTGTACGTCTTGCCCGTACCCGGTGGCCCCTGGATCGCGAGCACGTTGCCGTCGAGCTCGAGCCCGATGCGACGCGCCGCTTCGACCGTCGTCTCGCCCGCCCGCTGCAGACTGTACCCATCGCCTCCCGGCGGCACCTGCCGCTACAGCAGCTCGATCGCCGCACGCCATGGAGTGCGGTACTGGAAGCCATTCGCGATCACGGCCTCACCGAGCCGCATGAGCGACTTCCGCAGCGTGTCCGACGGCACGCGGTTGTGGAAGAACACCGCGTGCGGGTGCTCGTCCGCAGTCTTCGCCGTCTTCTTGATGTCGATCGTGCGTTCGGCGAGGTTCACCGCCTCGACCGTTCCGACCTTGACGCCCTCCGCATCGTAGACGCCGTCACCGTCGCGGGCGTCGATCTCTTGCGGTGGAAATGCATACCGCTGCAGCGGAGCTTTCCTCGCCTCGAGCACTGCCTCGAACCTGAGACCCTGGAGCGCGCGCCGCTCGTCGGCAAGCTCGTGCTGCTCGAGGTCGCGCAGCCGGAAGTATTCCCACCACGCCGCTTTGTCCTCGCGGCGGTGGAACTCCATCATGTGCGCCAGCACGAAGCGCGCCTGCTGCTCCGGCGAGCGCTCGGTCGGCTCGATCGGGATGCCTTCGAGCAACCGGTCGCGCAGTCGGCGCAATTCCTGGTCGAGCTCACTGATCTCCTCGGACGCCTCACCGCTTCCGAGCGCGGGCCGCGGCAGGTCATTGCCCAGTGCGAGCGCTTCGGTGCGTAAGTTTTCGAGCCAGTCGCGGAGCCTCAGCGCGGATTCGCAGTCCTCGCGGTTGTAGCTTTCGACGATGCGGCGGTGCCCGTCGGGCAGCCCGCCGAAATCGCCGGCCTCGATCGCGTTCTCGACGATGCGCCGACTCATCGACGCCTCGCGCAGGTCCTGTGCGCGGGCGTAGCCGAAGAACGGCTCCAGGTCCTTGATCGAATAGCGCTCGACGCTCGCGATCAGCGCGCGCTTGACGACTGCGTGCAGGTCGACGAACGCGCGACCGCGCAGCAGCGCGTCGAGCTCGATCTCGCGCGTGGCGAAGCGGCCCATCAGCCGCTTGAGCGCGGCCGGCTCGTAGGGCGCGAAGTGGTAGACGTGCGCGGCCGGGTTGCGTGCGCGCGTCTGCGTCGCGAGGTCAAGGAAGCACTCGAACGCGGCGCGCTCTTCCGCGAGCGTCGTCGCCCAAAGTGGCGTGTAGACGGGCCGGCCGTCGGCACCGCGCGTCACGTAGCCGAGCAGGTATTCCTGCACGCCGTGTTCGACGAAGTGGTCGCCCTCGAAGTCGAGAAAGATGTCGTCGGGCGTGGGCTCGGGCAGCAGCGCGAGGCCGTGCCGGGCGTCGAACGGCGGCTTCAGCTCGTGGTAGGGCGCGCGGCTCTCGCGGCCGCGCAGCTGCGCGCGAGCCTGCGTACGCACGCGGACCAGCGCCTCGCGCGATCCGCGTGACGGTTCGGGGATGTCGTCGAGCGCGGCGAGGGTCGCGAGCGTGTCGATGCCTCGCTCCCGCAGCGTCTTGATCTGCGTGCTCGAGATGCCGGCCACGTAGCAGAGGTGGTCGTCGTCGCGACGTCGCTGCTCGCACCGCGTCCACCACGAGCAATAGTCGCAGTGCGGCACCATCTCCGGATAGGTCGCAACCGGGTCCGCGAGGAAGTCCTCGATACTGCGTTCGAGCAGCCGGAAGTACGCGCCGTAGTCGTCGACCCGATGGGTCTCGGGCGTGAAATCGGTGCCCGGCGTGACCACGTGCATGTGGACGGGCCGCGCCCCCTGGATCCGTTCGAGCAGGTACGAGTACACGCAGAGCTGCAGGATCGTGCCGGCCTTCGTTTCGCGGGCGAGCTTGGTGTCGCAGGCTTCGTAGGACCAGGCGCCGAGGTTGCTCGGTGCGTTCACCTTGAGGAGAAAATCGGCGCGGCCGGACCAGGCGCCGTGCGCGAGCGCGCCCTGGTAGATCGCGTCCACGCCGTCGCGCATGGCGGCGACAGTCGTCTCGACGGTCAGGGCGGTCCCTGCACCGGCGATCCTGAGTCCCTGTGAACTCAGTCGCTCGAGGTACGCCCGCTCGTGCGCAAGGCCGCGCTCGCGCAGGTCCTCGATGAAGGGATCACCGCGGACCGGCTTCCTGAGCTCACCGCGCGCCGCGCGCAGGTCGAGCGCGAACAAGTGCCGACAGCTCAGGTAGTTGCTGAGGTCGGTCGGTGCGCGAATCAGGGCGTCGGGAGTTCGCTTCATGGCGCGTCCATGCACAGTCTGCCAGCCTTGGCTGCAGAGGGCGCAGCGTTGACGGCGCCAGTGTCCTGCGTCGCAGGCTCACGACGCGAGCCCGGGAATATGCGTGTGCCACGGGATCGTCAGCGGCTCCCAACCGGCTCCAGGGGGCCGGACGCGCTCGTCCGGTGCCGAGGCACGAGGGCGTCTCACCGGGGAATGGCACCGTCGCGAACCGCGTGGAACCGCTCCTCGGCCGCG
>DASUYI010000288.1:0-2250 GCA_036377475.1 Steroidobacteraceae bacterium
GAACTCGGCGATGCCGGGCACGCGCAAGTCGGCGATCGTGAACTCACCCGTAGAGGCGATCTGTGGCTGGAGCGCGAATCGCCCCTTCCATGCGAACGTCTCGTCCTGGCGGCTGCGGGCCGTGAGGCCGAAGCCGCCGCCTGCCGCAGTCGTGCGGAAATCCCGCAGCACGAACGTGACCGGCGAAAAGTGCCGCTCCACCGGCCGACGCCCCAGGTTGTTCAGCAGGTCGATCGTGCCGTCGGTGAGCCCGAACGACTGGATCCAGATCGCGGGCGGCGGGCCGTCGTCTGCGTCGTCTTCGTCCTCCGGGGGCGCGAGGTCCGCGAGGTTCAGCGAGCCGTACGCGTGGATGACGGCTCGCACGCGTGGTGCATCCAGCGCGACCTCGCGGAACACAAAGGCGCGCTGCCAGAGCGACGAAAACTGGAAATCGACGAACAGCCGCCGGAAAGCGACCATCGGCTTGCCGTCGGCGTCGGGCAGCGACAGGTCGCGCACCTCGGCCTGCAGCTTGAATGGATGGATGCGCACCTCGCCGAGCGTGAGTGCACGGTCGTAGGTTGCGCGGACGTATTCGACGGCCTGGCTGCGGACCAGGCGCGGCGCCGCGTAGAAACCGAGCAGGGCGTACAGCCCGACGAGCAGCGCCGCTGCTGCGACCGCCCAGGCGAGCCTCGATCGCAGGATGCGGTGGGCGACATTCATTGCGACGAACCCATGCCACCACCTCGCAGGCGCGTCCAGGAGCACGTCTCAGTCCGGCAGCACCTTGCCCGGGTTGAGGATGCCCTTCGGGTCGAGCGTGCGCTTGAGCGCGCGCATGGTCGCGAGCGCGACCGGGTCCTTGTAACGCGGCAGCAGGTCGCGCTTGAGCCGGCCGATGCCGTGTTCGGCGCTGATGCTGCCACCGAACTCGCGCACGCAATCGTGGACCGCATCGTTGATCACCGACTGCAGCGCGACGAACGCCTCGCGTTCGCGACCGCCCTCCGGCTCGCTCAGGTTGAAGTGCAGGTTACCATCACCGACGTGACCGTACGCGACGAGGCGCGCTCGAGGGGCGACACGCGCGACGGCGGCGGCGCCGCGCTCGAGGAATCCGGGCAGCGACGCCACCGGCACGGACACGTCGTGCTTGATGCTCGCGCCTTCGTGCCGCTGCGCCTCGGGCACGGACTCGCGGAGCTTCCAGAGCGCTTCGCGTTGCGCGAGCGACTCGGCGATCGTCGCGTCGAGGACCTCGCCCGCGGCCATGCACTGCTCGAGCGCCGACTCGAGCAGCGCGCGCAGCTGCGGGTCGTGCCGCGCAGTCGAGACTTCGCACAGCACGCAGGCCGGCCAGGGCTGGTCGAACGGATCGACGACGCCGGGCACGTGACGTGCGGTGAACTCCACGGCAATGCGCGGCAGGTATTCGAAGCTCGTCACGCAATCGCCGGTCGCCTCGCGCAGGCGCGCGAGCACGTCGACCGCCGCCTGCATGCCCGGCACTGCGAGCCAGGCGGTCTCGACCGTGCGCGGCACGGGAAACAGCTTGAGGCTCGCAGCGGTGATGATGCCGAGCGTGCCCTCGGCACCCACGAAGAGGTCGCGCAGGTCGTAACCCGTGTTGTCCTTGCGCAGGCTGCTCAGACCGTGCAGCACCTCGCCGCCGGCGAGCACGACCTCGAGGCCGAGCACGAGATCGCGTGCAACGCCATAGCGCACCGCCGCCAGGCCGCCCGCGTTCGTGGAAAGGTTGCCGCCGATCTGGCAGCTGCCCTCGGACCCCAGCGACAGCGGAAAAAAGCGGTTCGCCGCCAGCGCGGCCGACTGCACGTCGGCCAGCACGCATCCGGCCTCCGCCACCATCGAGTAGTTCGCCGCGTCGACGCCGCGGATGCGGTTCAACCGGTGCAGCGACAACACCACCTGGTCGCCGGATTCGCTCGGCGTCGCGCCGCCGCAATAGCTCGTGTTGCCGCCGTGAGGCACGACGCCGATCGCGTCCTCGTGGCACGCCGAGAGCACTTGCGACACCTGGGTCGTGTCGCGCGGACACGCCACGAGCAACGCCGAACCACGGTAAAGACCGCGGAAATCGGTCAGGTACTTTTCGACGTCGGCAGGCGCCTCGAGCACGCCCTGCGATCCGAGCGCGGCACGCAGGCGCGCGACGACCCGGGTGCGAGCGGCGGCGGTGACGGTGTCCATCGTCCCGCGAGTGTAGCGCAGGGGACAGTCCCCATTTTTCGGCTGTCGCACGGC
>DASUYI010000289.1:0-6606 GCA_036377475.1 Steroidobacteraceae bacterium
ATACCGGCCGTCGCCGTAATGGCGATCGTTGCGGTAGTAATGCGATGCCGGTCGATAGTAGTCCTCGGCCCGCTCCCGCCGGATTTCGTGGCGTGCCTCGCGGCGTTCACGATTGACCTCCCGCTGGCCTTCGCGGATCTCGCGCCGTACGCAATCGCGCGTCTCGCAGCGATGGATTTCGCGAGCGGCCTCGCGTTTCTCGATGGCGACGCTGCGCGCGCCTTCGCGAATTTCGCGCCGGACCTCCCACGGGTCGGCGCCGGCCAGCGTCGGCACGATCGCGGCACAGCACAGGGCCGCAGCCGCCAGGGACATTCGGATCTTCACGACGTTCCTCCTCCATTCGCAGGGACTCCGGGCCCGGTCCGTGGTACCCGAGGTGCACGAATTCCGGGCTCACGGGAGAGGAGAACGCGGCGACCGGCGCGCGGTTGACGCGCGTGGCACTGAGAACTGGGCCAACCGCTCCGATGAATCAGAATCGCCTGATGATTTCGAAGCTTCCACCGTGCCGCGCGAGGTCCCGCTCGCGCCGGTCGCGCATGCGCGCGTGCAATGCCTCGCGCTGTGCCTCGAGCCAGTCCGCGCGCGAGACGGTGCGCCCGGCACTTCGCGCGGTCTCCGCCGCACGATAGGCGTCGAAGTCATCGTAGGCCTCGAGCTCGTGCTGCAGCTCCCGCAGCACGAGCTCGAGCATGATCGCGTCGTCGAGCAGGCCGAGCGCGGGCACGTCGTCGGGTACCAGGTCGTGAACATCGGCCACGTAGGCCAGTCCTTCCAGTACACGGCGGCGCTCCGGTTCGGGCAACTGCCACTCCGGATCGTCGAGCATGGCGACGAGGCGACCGACCCGATCGAGTCGACGCAGGATGAAAGGTGAATGCGCCGTCGAGCGCAGCCTCCCGACTTCGCGAGCGGCGGCCTCCGCCGTCTGCTCCGCGCTCCGGCCGTTGCCGCGGACGTGCATGCGGTGCATGACCGACCGGAAGTAGTCGAGGTCCGCGTCCGAGATTTCGAGCGTGATGTCGAGTGGCATTCCGGTTGCGCGCACTTACGGGCCGCCGCCTCCCTTGATCGGATCGGTCGCGATGCCCACCTTGACCATGCCGGCGTTCTGCGCATCCGCCATCACGGTGGCGAGCGCCTGGAACTGCAGCGTCTTGTCGACGTGGAGGTGCAGCTCCGGTTGCGGTTTGCGCTGGGCCTCGACCGCGAGCCGCGAGATCATGGCCGTCCGATCGACCTCGACGTCGTTCAGGAACATGCGCCCGTCGCCCATGATCGCAATGACGATCGTGTCGGGCTTCTCCTCGAGCAGCACCGTCGAGGCCTGCGGCAGGTCGATCTTGATCCGGTGCGCGATCAGCGGCGCCGTGATCATGAAGATGATCAGCAGCACGAGCATGACGTCGACCAGCGGGATCATGTTGATCTCGGCCATCGGCGAGGAGTTCGACCCGTGGCCGCCGCCCGCTCCGAGTCCACTGAATGCCATGACTGCTCCTTCCGCGCGGCTCAGGCCGCGACGTGCTCCGGCGCGTGCCCGCGCTGCTGCCGTTCCGGGTCCTGCCGGCGGTGCCCGCGGGTTTTTCGCTCCGTGCGGTGATGGTCCATCGACGACGGCACGCGTGCGCCCGTGGTCAGGTATGCGAGCAGGTCTTCGGCGAACGCGTGGAAGCTCGCGATGATCACGCGGTTGTTGCGCACCAGCAGGTTGTAGCCGAGCACGGCGGGCACGGCCACCGCGAGGCCGAGCGCGGTCATGATCAGTGCCTCACCGACCGGGCCCGCGACCTGGTCGAGCGAGGTCTCGCCCGACGCGCCGATGCGCACGAGCGCATGGAAGATGCCCCACACCGTCCCGAACAGGCCGACGAAGGGCGCGGTGCTGCCGACCGTCGCGAGGAACGTGAGGCCGGTCTCGAGCCGTTCCATCTCGCGGTTGATCGAGGCGCGCAGCGCGCGATCGAGGAACTCGGCCCGGTGCAACGTGCCGGAGACCCGGTCCTGCGCCAGCCTGTCGTGGTGATCCATCGCGAACTCGCCGTCGAGTGCGATCTTCGAGAACGGCTCCCAGTCGGGCTGTCGTTCGAGAAAGTCGACGGCCTCGTCGGCCGGCGTGCGCCAGAACGTCGAGACGACGCGGGAGCTGCGCCTGCGGATGCGGGCGACACGCGCCGCCTTGAGCAGGATGAAGTACCAGGAGACGACCGACATCAGCACGAGCAGCGCGAACACGAAGATGCCGACCGCGTCGGTCTCCCGCAGGAAGTTCGCGAAACTCATCGTCGTCAGGGCTTCGGTGGGATGCATGACTCGCTCCCGATGGGTCAATCGACCAGCTTGAATTCGATGGGCACGACGGCCCACGCGGCCATCGGCGCGCCGTCACGACGCGCGGGTTCGAAGCGCCAGCGCCGCACCGCGTCGATCGCGGCCTCGTCGAGCAGCTCGTCGCCGCTGCTCCTGCCGAGGGTCACTTCGCGTGGGCGTCCGTTCTCACCGACCAGCACGCGCACGCGGACGATGCCCTCGACGCCCATGCGTCGGCATCGCGGCGGATAGACGGGCTGGACGATCTCGACCGGCTTGAGCTTGACGAATACGGGGTCCGGCGCGGCGTCCGGGCCGGCGCCGTCGAGGGTGCCTTCGGGTGCCGGCGGGCCCGGCACGCCGGGCAGCAGCTCGTCGCCGATCTCGTACTGCTTCACCTGGGTGTCGGGCGGCACGGGATCGGTCGTCGGCGTGTCGACCAGGATCGGCACCGGCCGCGTGAGTCTGGGCTTCTGTCGCTCGGTGTCGGGCGGCGCCTCGTTCGGTTTGGGAGGAGTCCGCTCGAGTTCCTGCGGCAACCGGGGCGGCGGCAGTTTCTGCAGGCTCACCTCGAAGACCGGCGCGCGAACCTCGTGGTTCACGTCAGGCTGCAGCAGCAGGAGGCGCCCGATGCCGGCCGCGTGTATCGCACTGACGAACAGCAATACGCCCGCGGCGCCCCACGTGAGGCGTTCGTCGTGGACGTAGCGGTCGATGCGCATCATTGGCCGGTCCAGACCGGCCGGGCGTGAGCCTTCGGTACCGGGGTCGACTCTAGCCCAAGCGCCCCGGGTCGGCTGCAGCGCGGATGTACCTAGGCATACCGCGGTTGCCGCAGCGGCAGCCACGCTGGACTTCGTCTCGCCCCTCGTAACGGGATGCCGCAATCGGGATGCGCGCACCGTCCTGCGAACATTGCGGCGTCGCAGCACGCGGGTGCATAGTCGGCCCGGGGACGGGCGACCGCAGGGGATGCTGCAGTGATGACGCTACTCTGGATCGTGATCTTCGCCGGCGGCGCGCTCTATCTCGCCTATCAGCGGGTGTCACTGCGCGCGGCGACCCTCATCGCCGGCATCGCGCTGCTCGCGTACACGGCGCTGGGCAGGGGCTCCATGCCCTGGCTGCTCACGCTCTGGCCTGCCCTGGCGCTGCTCGCATTGCTCAACGTGGACGCATTCCGGCTGCGTTATGTGACGCGGCCGTTCCTGCGCACGTACCGCCGCCTGTTGCCCACGATGTCCGACACCGAACGCGAAGCGCTCGAGGCCGGTACGGTCTGGTGGGACGGCGAGCTGTTCACGGGACGACCGAACTGGCAACGCCTGCTCGCGGCGAAGGCGCCGCAGTTGACGGCCGAGGAGCAGGCGTTCATCGACGGGCCGTGCGAAGAGCTGTGCCGGATGGTCGACGACTGGGACGTCACGCACCGGCGCGCCGACCTGCCGCCCGAGGTCTGGGACTACCTCCGGAAGAAGGGCTTCTTCGCGATGATCATCCCGAAGAAGTACGGCGGGCTCGAGTTCTCGGCCTACGGCCATTCCTGCGTGCTCGTCAAGCTCGCGAGCCGCAGCGCGACGCTGGCTTCGACCGTGGCGGTGCCCAATTCGCTCGGTCCCGGCGAGCTGCTGTTGCACTACGGCACCGAGGAGCAGAAGAACCACTACCTGCCGAGGCTCGCGCGTGGCGAGGACGTGCCCTGCTTCGCACTGACCGCGCCCCGCGCGGGCTCCGACGCCGCATCGATCCCGGACACCGGCGTGGTCTGCCGTGGCGTCTACCAGGGCCGGGACGTCGTCGGGCTGCGGCTGACTTTTTCGAAGCGCTACATCACGCTCGCGCCGGTCGCCACCGTCGTCGGCCTGGCCTTCCGGCTCTACGACCCCGACGGGCTGCTCGGCAGCGACAAGGTGGACTACGGCATCACGTGCGCGCTGATTCCGCGCGACACGCCGGGGCTCACGATCGGCCGGCGGCACTTCCCGCTCAACGTGCCGTTCCAGAACGGACCGCTGGCCGGGCAGGATGTTTTCGTGCCGGTCGACTTCATCATCGGCGGAACGAAGATGGCGGGCCAGGGGTGGCGAATGCTGGTGGAGCAACTGTCGGTCGGCCGCTGCATCTCGTTGCCGTCGAATTCCGCCGGCGGCGCGAAGGCCGGCATCTTCGCGTCGGCCGCGTACGCGCGGCTGCGCAAGCAGTTCAACCAGCCCGTCGGAACGTTCGAAGGCGTCGAGGCGGCCCTCACGCGCATGGCGGGCGCGGCATACATCATCGACGCGGCGCGCTCGGTCACGACCGGCGCGATCGACGGCGGCGAAAGACCCGCCGTGCCGGCCGCGATGCTCAAGTACCACTGCACCGAGCTCGCCCGGCAGGTCGCGAACGACGCGATGGACGTGCACGGCGGCAAAGGCATCTGCCTGGGCCCGAAGAACTACCTGGGCCGCGGTTACCAGGTCGTGCCGGTCGCGATCACGGTCGAGGGCGCGAACATCCTGACGCGCAGCCTGATGATCCTCGGCCAGGGCGCGATCCGCTGCCACCCGTACGTGCTGCGGGAAATGAATGCCGCAAAGGACAAGGACAAGCGGCGCAGCCTGCGCGAGTTCGATCGCGCGCTGTTCGGGCACATCGGGTACACGCTGGGGAACGCGGCGCGGTCGCTGGTGACGGCGCTCACGCTCGCGCGCTTCTCGGCCGTCCCAGAGACCGGCGCCACACGGCGTTACTACCAGCACGTCAACAGCTTCAGCGCCCGCTTCGCGTTTGCGACCGACATGGCGATGCTCGCGCTCGGCGGCTACCTCAAGCAGAAGGAGCACCTCTCGGCACGGCTCGGCGACGTGCTCTCGGCGCTCTACATGGCGTCGATGGTGCTGAAGCACTACGAGAACCAGGGCCGCCCCGAGGCCGACCTGCCGCTGGTCGAGTGGTGTTGCCGCACCCTGCTCTACAAGGCGCAGGAACAGCTGCACGGGTTCCTGCGCAACTTCCCGAATCGCTGGCTCGCAGGGTTCATGCGCCTGGTGGTCTTCCCGCGCGGTCGCACGTATTTCGCGCCGAGCGACCGGCTCGGCCGCAGGATCGTCGAGCCGCTCATGATGCCGAGCGCGACGCGCGACCGGCTCGCGCAGGGCATCTACCGCACGATCGAGCCGGGCAACGTGATCGGCCTGCTGCAGGAAGCGCTCGAGCTGTCGGTCGTCGCCGAGCCGCTCGAAAAGCGGGTTCGCGTCGAAGGCGTCAAGACCGGTCGCGTCACCGCGCTCGACCTGCCGGGCCAGATCGAGCAGGCGCTCGCGGTCGGCCTGATCGACGCGCGCGAGGCGAACGTGCTGCGGCAGTACGACCGCAAGGTCATGGAGATCATCCACGTCGACGATTTCGCGAGCGAGGAACTCATGGCGGGCGGGCAGGTCGAGGCGGAGCAGGTGCGGCGCAGGCCTCAGGTCGCCTGAACTGGCGACGCGTCGCCGAGGAACTTCGACACTTCCGCGTTGAATCGCGCGGACGCGCCCAGATTGGAGAGGTGCGCGGCTGGAAGCTCCACGATCCGCGCACCGGTGATCCGCGCAGCGTACTCGCGCGCTGCCTCGATCGGTGGCGCCGGATCGTGCAGCCCGGCGACGACGAGCACCGGCCGCTCGATCACGGCGAGCATGTCGCGCTCGTCGAATCCCGCCAGCGCTTCGCAGCAGGCCGCGTAGCCCTCGGGCGGGGTCGCGAGAAACGACGCCCGGATCGCAGCCACGGTGCGCGGCTCGCGCTCGCGGAATTCGGCCGTGAACCAGCGCTCCATCGTCGCATCGACCAGGCCGCCCAGCCCGTCGCGGCGCACGGTCGCCGCGCGCGCGAGCATCGCATCGGCCGGCCCCAGCCAGGGCACCGTGTTGCAGAACACGAAGCGATCGAAGCGCTCCGGCGCGTGCGCGGCGAGCCAGATGCCCGTCGCACCGCCCATCGACAGGCCGCAGAAGCCCGCGCGTTCGATGCCGGCCGCGTCGAGCAGCCGGAGCACGTCCGTCGCCAGCAGTTCGATCGAATACGGCCCGCGCGTGACGGCGCTGCGCCCGTGCCCTCGGGTGTCGTAGCGCAGCACGCGGCGGTGCCGTGCGAACGCGTCGACCTGCGGAGCCCACATCTCGAGCGACGAGCCGAGCGAGTTCGAGAGGACCAGGCACGGCGCGTCGACCGGGCCGTCGAAGACGACGTTGAACTCGCAACCGTTCGCCCGGAGCTGCGGCATGGCGACTAGTGGACTGTAACAGCTGATGTGGAAGGGACGATGCG
>DASUYI010000290.1:0-4962 GCA_036377475.1 Steroidobacteraceae bacterium
CGGTGACCGGGTCGTTGTGCCAGGGGGTCAGTCGATACTCGTGTGCGTTCTCGGTCCAGGTGTATCCGACCCCGCACTCCGAGACGACCGTGCCGAAGTGGGCGTTCGCGAGCACGTTGACCCACGGCGCCGGCGTCGGGCGACCCGGCGCCAGCGTGATGACGTACTCGCGCCCGTCGCGCGTGAAGCCACCCATTTCGTTCGCGAGGATCAGATCACCGCGCGCCTGCACCGGGCCCACGGGCACCGCGGGCGTACGCGTGGCCACGGGCGGAAGCAACGGCATGCGCGTGTCCGGCGGCCGACGGCGCTTGAGTTGCTCGGAGAGGCTGCCGCGCGTGTCGACCAGGACCACGCGCGCCACGGACTGGACCAGCATCCGGTCTTCCTGCGAAATCTGGTCGGCCTGGCGCACGAAGATTCCGCCGGGCCGATCGAGCACGTTGGCTTCGACGCCGGCCGCAATCAGGCCCATGACCTCGTCGTGCAACTGCTGGCGATAGCCCGAGCGGTCCTCGGTCCAGATCACTAGGTCCACGACCAGTCCCTTCGAGCGCCAGTACGCCCGCGCGCGCAGCATCTGCCGCACCAGCGCGAGGTTGGCAATGTCGCCAATCTGCAGCAGCACGATCGGCAGGTCACCCGAGATCGAATATCCCCACAACCCGGACTGCCCGCGACGATTGCGCGCGATCAGGCTCGGGTCGGCACGCAGGGCCGCATTCGGATAGATGATCGAGCCCGCGAGCCGCTCGTATTCCTGCGCCTCCGCGTCGGCGATGCCGAACTGCTGCAGCACGACCTGGTTGTGAGTCCATGCGAGGTCGAACACGCGGTCGGCGAGGCGACGGTCCTGGTAGCGCTCGACGAGGTGTTCCGCCGCCTCGCGTGTCGGCGTCGCGCCGGTGACGAGGTCGATCGTGGCCGTCTGGTCCGGCTCCAGGATGATCTCCTGGCGGATGGCGACGATCGGGTCGAGCACCGAGCCCTGGCTGCCCGAGAGCGGACCCGGCGCGACGAGCGCGTGGGGGCTCGCGAGCGAGCGACCGCGGCCGATGAAGCGCGCACGGTCGGTCTCGAAGGACAACGCCTCGGTCGCGGCGCCGGACACCGACATCTGGTGCAGCATCCAGCCGGGTTGCTCGCCGTGACCGCGCGGACGTCGCGTGCACAGGACCGCACGCTTGGCACCGACGGTTTCCGTCTGCACGAAGAGCTTGCTGAACGCTGGGTGGAGAGCGTCGGCAACCGGCGGCGCCAGCGCGACCTCGACGTAGCTCGTCACCTCGAGCACGCGGCGCTCGTCCGAACGGTTGATCAGCCGGACGCGACGCAGCTCGATGTCGTCCTCGGGGGAGACCACGATCTCGGTGCGCGTCTCGACCAGTCCCCGCTCCAGGCGGTCGCGCCGGTGGAACTCCGCACGTCCCTCGGTGAACACCGCTTCGTACGCTTCGGGCAGTCGCCGGATCGGCTGCCACGTGTTGGACCAGAACGCGCCGCTGGCCTTGTCGCGGATGTAGCAGAAGCTGCCCCAGTGGTCGCGCGTCGGGTCTTCCTGCCAGCGCGTGACGGCGATGTCCTGCCACCGGCTGTAGCCCGACCCGGCGCCGGTGACGAGCACGTGGTACCGGCCGTTCGACAACAACTGCACCTCGGGCACCGGCGTGTCGGGATTGCTGATCACGCGGTACGGAGGCGCGGACGGCTCGGTGACCGCACGCGTCACCGGCAGCGCCGCCGGATGCGCATGGAACGCGGCGGACCTCGGGATGCGTTCGTGCAGCAGCACCAGCGTCGCCTGGAACAGCGGATCCGACACGAACCGCTTCTGGAACGGGTGGTCGAGCAGCAGGTCCGCGATCGCCAGCAGGCTCATGCCCTGGTGGTGCGTCATGTACGACCGCACGATCGCCTTGGACTGTCCGCGCGGCACTCGCAGCGGGGAGTAGTCGACCGCCTCGTGCATGCCGTACGGCCCGAGCACGCCTTCCTCGGCGAGTCGACGCAGGTTCTCGCACGCCTGCTCGGGCGCAATCATCAGCGCCAGCGCCGAAGCGTACGGCGCCACGACCACGTCGTCGGCCAGCCCGCGCTGCAACCCGAGCCCCGGGACGCCGAACGCGCGGTACTGGTAATTGCGGGCGGCGTCCACCAGGTTGTATCCCGATTCCGACATGCCCCAGGGCACGCCCTGCTGTCGTCCGTACTCGACCTGGCGGCGCACCGCCGCACGGTTGGTCTGCGCGAGCAACGTGTTCGGGAACGACGGCATGACCAGCTGCGGCATCAGGTACTCGAACATCGAGCCGCTCCAGGAGACGAGCACGGGCTCCCCGCCCGCGAGCGTCAGCAGGCGACCCAGCGCGAACCAGGTTTCCTGCGGCAGCTGTCCCTGCGCGATCGCGAGGAAGCTGCTGAGCCGCGCCTCCGACGCGAGCAAATCGTAGAAGCTGGTGTCGCGCCGTCGTTCCGTGACGTTGAAGCCGATCGCCAGCAGCCGCCGACTGGAGTCGTACAGGAATTCGAACTCCGGCGTGGCGAACTCGGCGGCCTGTTGCGCGAGCTGTTCGATGGTCGCGATCTCCTGGTCCGCGACCGCACTGCCGGCCGAGATCGCATCGCGGAACGCGAGCAGCCAGGTGTGTGCGGTGTCGCCCTCGCGATGCTCCGCGAGTTCCTGCTCGATGGCAGGCAACAGTCGCGCCTCGAGCGCCGAGATGTCGCGCAGGGTCGGCGTGCTGTCGGTCGCGAACAGCCCCGCGAGGCTGTCCGGCGGCGGTTCGAGCGAGGTCCACGGCGCCACGTAGGCCAGTTCGTCGCGGGTCGTCTTGCACTGCTCGTACAGCGCGCGCGCCCAGTCGGCGGCCGCCTCGCTGGAGTCACCCGTTTCCGTGACCAGTTGCCCGGCCAGCGTCGCGAGCCGGTCGAGGCGTCGGCACACGTCCTCGAGCGAGCGAAGGTCCTCGCCCAACGCCGCCGTCAGCTCGCGACGCATCGAGGCCGCGACGGCCGTCGTCGGTCCGGGCCTCAGCTCGCCCAGCACGGACAGCGTGTCGACGAGCCCGTCGAACGCCTGGTGGCCGACGATCGGCCGGTCCGGCATGGCGAGCAGGCCGGCACGCAACGTCAGCAGGTGTGCGGCGAGATTGCCGCTGTCCACCGTCGACACGTACATGGGCAGCAGTGGCTTCAGGGTCAGCGTGTCGTACCAGTTGTAGAAGTGGCCGCGGTATCGTTCGAGCGAGCCCATCGTGCGCAGCGTCCGCGAGATGCGCTCGAGGCAGAGTCCCGTGGGCAGGTAGCCGAAATCGTGCGCCGCGAGGTTCGCCAGCAGCGCGAGCCCGATGTTGGTCGGCGACGTGCGATGGGCCACGACGCGACCGGGCTGCTCCTGGATGTTGTCGGGCGGCAGCCAGTTGTCGTCGGGCCCGACGAACCGGTCGAAAAAGGCCCACGTTCGCCGCGCCAGCGCGCGCAGGAATTCCTGCTGCTCGCGGTCGAGTTTGGGTTCGGACGGCACGAGCGGCCGGCTGATCCACCAGGTGATCGCCGGGGCGACGACCCACAGCAACAGCACCGGCGCCGCGAGCCACAGCACCTCAGGGCGCGCCGCGGCCAGGTAAGCCATCACGGCGAGCCCGAGCGCCGGCGCCATCCACATCGACGTCACCGACGTCACGAAGCCGGGTCGGCCGTTGCGCACCTGCTCGCCGAACGGACTCCACTCGAGCAGGCGGCGGTGCGAGACCAGCACGCGCCAACTGGTCCGGACGATGGCATCGGCGCTGATCCAGGCTTCGTGCGGCAGGCACGCGAGCACGAGGGCCGCCTGGGCGCAGTGCGTCGCCGCCGTGCGCAGGCACGCTTCCAGGTGCTGTCGCAGCGACGCTTCGTCCGGCACACGCACCGCGTGCACGACGAAATTGAGGACCGGCGGTGCGAAGAAGATTGCAAGGACGGCGAGCGTCCAGGCCACCGCGGAGCTGATGGCCACCCAGCCGACCAGCAGCAGCAGCAACAGTGCGATCGGCAGCAGGCTGCGTCGCAGGTTGTCCACGACCTTCCAGCGTGACAGAGCGGACAACGGGTTGCGGACGGGACGTCCGGCGACCGCGGGCACGCGCCGCCACATCCAGCTCGCGATCTGCCAGTCGCCGCGGATCCAGCGGTGTCGTCGCGCCGTATCGGCGGCATACGTGGGCGGGTAATCCTCGAACAGCTCGACGTCGCTCAGCAGTCCGGAGCGGGCGTAACACCCTTCGAGCAGGTCGTGGCTCAGGATGCGGTTGTCGGGAAACCGGCCCTGGATGCTCCGCTCGAACGCGTCGATGTCGTAGATGCCCTTGCCGATGAACGAGCCTTCGTCGAACAGGTCCTGGTAGACGTCCGACACCGCGCGCGTGTACGGGTCGATACCGGCCTCGCCGCTGTGGAGGCTCGCGTAATGCGAACGGGTCGTGCCGGGCAGGCTCGGGCTCACGCGTGGCTGGAGGATGCCGTAACCGCGACGCACGCGACCGTGCTGCGCGTCGTACCGCGGCCGATTCAGCGGGTGCGCCATGGTCTCGATCAGTTGCCGGGCCGAGTCGCGCGGCAGGTCGGTGTCGGTGTCGAGCGTGATGACGTAGCGCGTGCCCGCGAGCGCCGCGAAGTCACCGACCACGAGCGAAAAGCGCTCGGAGACGGTGTCCGCGGTCGCCTCGCGCAGCAGCCAGTTCAGGTCGGCCAGCTTTCCACGCTTGCGCTCGAATCCGATCCAGCAGCGTTCGGCCTCGTTCCAGCGGCGTGGACGATGGAACAGGTAAAACGCGTCGCCACCGTAGGTCGTGTTCAGTTGCTCGATGCGTGCCCGTGCGTGGTCGAGCAGCACGTCGTCGCCGGGCATGGATTCCGCCGCGGCATCGGCGAAGTCGGTCAGCAGGCCAAAGCGCAGGTTCGGGTCGCGGTTGGCGAGGAAAC
>DASUYI010000291.1:0-2932 GCA_036377475.1 Steroidobacteraceae bacterium
CACGACCGGCCGCATCGCGCTGCCGATGTGCGTGACGATCGTTTCGGTCCGGTCGCTCGCGAGCTCGCGTCGGTGCACCGTGTAGAGCGGCAGGCGCACGTCGTCCTGGAACGCGGACCCCATGCGGTGCGCGTAGTAGACGTGACGACCGTCCGGTGCGGGCGCTGCGCCGATCGCGTTGACGCCGCGCGTCGACAGCTCGGTCGCGGCACCGGTCGCGACGTCGAAGCGCCACAGCTCGACGGCATTCCGATCCGCACGGTACAGCGAGGCGTAGAGCGCGCGGCCGTCCGGCGACCATTCCGGTGAGACGAACTCGTTCGGGCCGTCGTTGCGCGTGACCTGGCGCGCATCGCGGCCGTCGGCGCGCATGATCCAGACGTTTTCGGCGCCGGCGCGGTCGCTCAGGAACGCGAGCCACGCGCCGTCGGGCGACCAGGCCGGCTGGGAATCGAACGCGAGGCCGCGCGTGATCGCGCGGGCGCGGCCGCCCCCGATGTCGAGCCGGTACAGGTCGCCGAGCATGTCGAACACGAGGTCGCGACCGTTCGGCGCGACGTCGACCGACAGCCACGTGCCGCGATCCGTTTCGAAGGTGACCTGCCGCGTGGCCTGCAGCGGCAGTCCGGGCGCGGGGGCGACCGCGGCCGTGCTCGTTACGGTGAGCATGCCGCAGGCGAGCGCGCTTACGGCGGCCCGCACGCGGTGAATGCGCCCGCGCTCAGCGGCGGTACGCGGGCGGGACATCGGCCTTGCGCAGCGGCGAATAACGCTGCGCGAGTGCGTGCTGCCGCGTGTTCTCGACCGGCACTTCGACGCCCCGCGCCCAGACGCGCAGCGCGGACGTCGAGGGCTCGAGCGGGTCGCCGTCCCACACGACGAGGTCGGCATCGACGCCGACCCGCACGGCGCCGTAGTGGTCGGACAGGCCGAAGATCGACGCCGGCGTGCTCGTCATCGCGCGCAGGCCCTCGATCCACGGCAGGCCGTTCGCCACGGCGAGGCCGGCGCCGAGCCGCATGCCGCTGCCTGCGTTATAGGTGCGGAAGAACGGCGAGACCGCGAACGCCACGCGCACGCCCGCCGCATGGAGCAGGGCGGCGCTGTCGAGCCGCGCACCCAGGGCGTCGAACGACGCCGGCAGGTTGAGCGTGGGGTCGAGCACGACCGGGATCCGTCGGTCCGCGAGCTCCCTCGCGACGCGCCAGGCTTCCGCGCCGCCGTAGAGGATCACCGGCAGTCGCGTGTCGTCGTGCAGGCGCAGCAGCTGCCGGATGTCCGATTCGCGATCGGCCACGATCGCGAGCGGCATGCGTCCCGCCACCACCGGCTGCAGCGCCTCGGCGTCGAGTCGGCCGAGCAGCTGGTCGCGCGGGGAACCAACACCCTTGGTCGGGCGGAAGCGGCGCGCCTCCTCGAGCGCGTTGCGCAGCAGGCTCCACGAGGCGCTGCGCGAGCCGCCCGCGCCTGCAGCGGCGCCGCCGCCCACGCGGACGTACATCGCGACGCGGGCCCGTTCGAGCAGCGTGTCGGCCGGCCCGAGTCGCAGCAGCGCCCCCTGGCCGAGGAACGGCGCGACAGGCGAGCCTTCGGGGTGCGTGACTGCTCGCGTCAACCCGTCGGAGAGCGCCAGGTCGAGCATCGCCGTATTGGCGTTGAGCGCGTACTGCACGTCGAACGCCGCGCCGAGCGTGCCGGAGGCGACCGAGTGATCGCGCGTGTCGGCCAGGCTGCCGATTTCGACGAGCGCGAGCTGCGAGCCCGCGCTCATCAGCCCCGGCGTCACGATCCGGCCCTCGACGTCGATCACACGCGCCCCCGTCGGCGGCGCGAGCGCCCGGCCGACCGCCTGCACCTTGCCGGCGCGGATCACGACCGTGGCGTTCTCGATCGGGCCCGTGTCCTGCATCGTGTAGAGCCGCGCATTCACGAGCGCAGTCGTCGTCGATGACGATTGCGCGAGCACTGCGCCCGCACCGGACAGCGTGCAGGCCGCGAGCAGACCGGGGACGACGACGCGTTTCACGGGCGACGCTCCAGGCTCGGCTGGCCCAGTTCGAAATCCGAGAGCGGCTGACGCGCGGGGTCCTTGCGGTCGTAGGCGAGCGCACCGTCCACGTACACGCGATCGGCGTGGCTGTAGATGCTGAACGGGTCGCCCGACCAGACGACCACGTCGGCGACCTTGCCGGGCTCGAGCGATCCGATGCGATCGGCGAGGCCGAGCATGCGCGCGGGATTGCGCGTGATCCATTCGATCGCGTGCTCGGGCGCAACCCTGACCCCGGCCCGTGCGCCTGCCGCCATTGCCTTCGCGACCTCGATGTTGAGACGCTGGCCGACGATGCCGGAGTCCGAGTGCATCGCGACGCAGCCGCCGGCCGCGTCGACGAACGCGGCGTTCTCGCGGATGGCGTCGTAGGCCTCGCGCTTGTAACCCCACCAGTCCGACCACACGGCGGCACACGCGCCTTCGCGCACGAACAGCTCCGGGATCTTGTACGCCTCGGTGGCGTGGTGGATCGCGGTGATCTTGAACTCGAACTCCCGCGCCATGCCGAAGAGCTCGGCGATGTCGTCCGCGCGATAGCAGTGCGCGTGCACGCGGACGTCGCCGGTCAGCACGCCCGCGAGCGTGTCGAGCTTGAGGTCCGGCTCGGGCGGCCGGTGTTCCTCGCCGGCGGCGACGCGCCGCCAGTCGTGCAGGTACTTGCGGGCCGCGAGCCACGCCGCCCGCTGGCCCGAGACCGCACCCATGCGGCTCACCGGAAAGCGGCCGCTGTCGCCGTACGCGTGCACGACGTTTTCGCCGCAGGCCATCTTCAGGCCGAACGGCGCGCCCGGAAAAACCATGCCCTGCACCGTGCTGGCCGGCACGTTGCGCAGCACGATGGTGCGACCGCCGAACAGGTTCTTCGACCCCGGCATGACC
>DASUYI010000292.1:0-2071 GCA_036377475.1 Steroidobacteraceae bacterium
GTACCAGGTCCAGCCGCCGCGACCGACGTGCGGCGCCACCGCGTAGACGTCCGCGGCGACCACGTACGGTTCGACCTTGTACGTCTCCGCGTCCTGCCGGGTCCGCGCGTGGTTCGGCGGGCTGATCATCTCCAGCAGCTCCCACGCACGCCGTTGATCGCCCAGGGCGGCGAAGGCCATCGCAGTCCAGATCGCGGCGTGCGTGTACTGCCCACCGTTTTCGCGCACGCCCGGGACATAGCCGCGAATGTAGCCGGGGTCGAGTTCCGATCGGTCGAACGGCGGATCGAGCAATTGCACGAGCCGGTCCTTGCGACGGACGAGGTGTTCGTCGACTGCCTCCATCGCCTGTCGCGCGCGCGACGGACCACCCGCGCCGGACAGCACGGCCCAGCTCTGTGAAATCGAGTCGATGCGACACTCCGGGTTCAGCGAGGATCCGAGCGGCGTGCCGTCGTCGAAGTACGCGCGGCGGTACCAGCGTCCGTCCCAGCCATGCGTGTCGATGTTGGCGCGGAGGTTGTCCAGCACCGAATCGCATTCGGCCGCGAAGCCTGTATCGGCGCGCATGCGCGCAAGCTGCGAAAACTGGCGCAGCACTTCACAGAGGAAGAACGCCAGCCAGGTGCTCTCGCCCTTGCCCTCGATGCCGACCAGGTTCATGCCGTCGTTCCAGTCGCCCGATCCCATCAGCGGCAGTCCGTGCGCGCCGAACCGGAACCCGTGCCGCACCGCGCGGATGCAGTGCTGGTAAAGCGTCGCGGTTTCGCCCGAACGGACGGGCAAGTCGTAGTACGACTCGTCGCCCGGATTGACCGCGCGGCCCTCGAGGAACGGCACCGACTCGTCGAGAACCCCCGTGTCCCCGGTCGCGAACACGTAGCGACAGGTCGCGAGCGGCAGCCAGAGGTAATCGTCGGAGCAGCGCGTGCGCACGCCGCGGCCGGACGGCGGATGCCACCAGTGCTGCACGTCGCCCTCGAGGAACTGCCGCCCGGCGCACATCAGCAGGTGCTCGCGGAACAGACGCGGCTCGGCATGCACCAACGCCATGACGTCCTGCAACTGGTCGCGGAAACCGAACGCGCCGCCGGACTGGTAATAGCCGCTTCGCGCCCATAGCCGGCACGCCAATGTCTGGTATACGAGCCAGCCGTTCGCCAGCACGTTGACCGACGCGTCGGGTGTCTCGACCTGCACCGCCCCGACCGTCCGTTTCCAGTAATCCCAGACGGCCTCGAGTGCCCCACGCACCGCGCCTTTGCCGCGGAAGCGGCTCACCTGCGTGCGCACATCGTCATGGCCGCGGCCCACGCCCATGCGGAAGACCACCTTGCGTTCCGCGCCGGGCGGCAGGTCGACCGTGACCTGTAGCGCCGCGCACGGATCGAGCGCGGCGCCGACCTTGCCCGACAGGCGCGTGCGCGACATCGCCGCGGGGCGCTGCAACGAGCCGTTGCGGCCGACGAACTCGGTGCGATCGCAGGTGACGGTCCGCTCCGCGTCGTCGACGTCGAAATACGCGACCCGACCGGGGAACTCGAAGTTGTACGCGTTGTGTGCGAACACGGCGCCGGTCTGCGCGTCGACCTCCGTCGCCACGTGCATCGCCGTCTTTGCGCGCAGGTCGCCGAGCACCCACTCGACGTAGCCGGTCACGCTGAGTCGACGCCCCTGGGCCGAGTCGTTGCGCAGCTTGAGCACCGAGAACTTGACCGGCGCGTCGAGTGCGACGAACACCGTCAATTCGGAGTGGATGCCGGCCTCCTCGTGCTCGAAGACGCTGTAACCGAACCCGTGTCGGCTCACGTAGGTGCCCGCGCCGGGCGCGGGCAGCGGCGACGGCGACCAGTACCGTCCCGTCTCCTCGTCGCGGACGTACAAGGCCTCGCCGCTCGCGTCGGTGACCGGGTCGTTGTACCAAGGCGTCAGCCGGTAGCTGCGCGCGTTCTCGCACCAGGTGTACGCGCCGCCGCTCTCCGAGACGACCGTGCCGAAGTACGGGTTGGCGAGCACGTTGACCCAGGGCGCGGGCGTCCGCCGGTCGGGCGTGGTCACGATGACGTACTCG
>DASUYI010000293.1:0-6814 GCA_036377475.1 Steroidobacteraceae bacterium
TACAACGTCAAGATCCTGAACAAGGACGGCGAGGCGCACGAGTTCACGATTGTGGCGGGCGGCCTGCCCGGCCTGCAGGTGGACTACGGCGCGCGCACCGTCGCCGTGGGGCCCGGCGCGGTCCGGAGCGTCCCTGTGAGAGTGCGCATGCCACGCGGGGAACTGCGTGGCGGCGCAGACATCCAACTGACCATCCGCACTGCCGACACCCGCGGGCTGCAGGCGACCGGCAAGGCGCGCTTCCTCGCGCCGACCAACTGAACTGGCAGGGAGCCTCGATGAGCACCGACACCCCTCGACCCTGGTACCGTCAGGCCTGGCCGTGGCTGCTGATCATCCCGCCCGCGGGCGCCGTGATCGGCGGTGCGATCACGCTGTACCTCGCGATCTCGCGGCCGGACACGCTCGTGCGCACGGACTGCCATCGTGACGGCGCCATCACGGTCTGCGGCGAGGTCGCACCGCGCAATCCATGATCGCCGCGCCGGGCTCAGCTTGCTTCCACTGCGGCGAGCCCATACCGGCCGGCGTGCGCATCCACGCGCGCATCGCCGCACAGGAGCGGGCCGTGTGCTGTCACGGCTGCAAGGCCGTCGCCGAATTCATCCTCGGCGCCGGCCTCGACGATTACTACGCGTATCGTGACCAAGCCGCGGCGCGCGCGGACGAACTGCCGCGTCCCGACCGCTGGGCGGCCTACGACCGCCCCGAGCTCGTCGAGCGGCTCACGCGACCGGAGCCGGACGGCGCGCGCTCGATCACCGTGCTGCTCGAAGGCCTGCGCTGCTCGGCCTGCAGCTGGCTCGCCGACAAGGCGCTGCACCTGCAGCGCGGCGTGCTCGACGTGAGCGTCAACCCGGCCACGGCGCGGGCGCGCATGGTGTGGGATCCGGGCCAGGTCAAACTCGGCGACCTGCTGCGCGTGCTCGAGCACGTCGGCTTGCGCCCGCATCCGCTGGCCGGCGAGCCGGCCGAGCAACTCGCGCTGCTCGAGCGCCGCACTGCACTCAAGCGCCTTGCGGTGGCCGGCTTCGGCATGATGCAGGTCATGATGTTCGCGCTGCCGCTGTACGTGGGTGGCGTCGAGCCGGGCATGCACGAGTTCTTCCGGCTCGTCAGCATGCTGATCTGCGTCCCGGTCGCGATGTACTCGGGCTGGCCGTTCTACGTCGGTGCCTGGCATGCGTTGCGGGCCCGCACGGTCAGCATGGACGTGCCGGTGACGCTCGGCATCCTCGCCGCGTTCGCGGCGAGCGTGTGGAACGCGCTCACCGGCGACGGCGAGGTCTACTTCGACTCGGTCACGATGTTCGTGTTCTTCCTCGCGGTCGGTCGCTACGTCGAGATGGTCGCGCGTCACCGCGCCGGCAGCGTGGCGGATGCGCTCGCGCGGCTGGCACCGGTCACGGCGCGCCGCGTGCGCGACGGTCAAATCGAGGACGTGCAGGCGCTCGAGCTGCAGCCGGGCGACGAGCTGCTCGTGCGCAGCGGCGAAGTGTTCGCCGCGGATGGCGTCGTCGCCGAGGACGTCGACGCGCGCGTGGACGAGTCGATGCTGACCGGCGAGTCGACGGCGATTGCCAAGATGCGCGGGTCGAGCGTGCATGCGGGCACGCAGAATCTCGGTCCGCCGCTGCGCGTGCGCGTGAGCGCCGTTGCGGGCGCCACGGTGCTGTCCGGCATCGTCGCGCTGCTCGAGCGCGCGCAGGCCGAGCGGCCGCGGCTCGCCAGGGCCGCGGACCGCGCGGCGGCCTGGTTCCTGAGCCGCATCCTGATCGGCGCGGCCGTGGTGTTCGTGGCCTGGTGGTTCGTCGACCCGGCGAAGGCATTCCCGGCCACGCTCGCGGTGCTGGTCGTCACGTGCCCGTGCGCGCTGTCGCTGGCGACGCCGGCCGTGCTGGCTGCGGCCACCGCCGACCTCGCCCAACGCGGGGTGCTGGTCGCGCATTCGGACGCGTTCGAGGCGCTCGCCAAGGCGACGCACGTGCTCTGGGACAAGACCGGCACGCTGACGCACGGCCTCGTGCGCGTCGAAGAGATCCGGCCGTTGCGCGAGCTGTCGCCGGCGGCCTGCTTCGCGCTCGCCGTGGCGCTCGAGCGCCGCTCCGAGCATCCGATCGCCCGGGCGTTCGTCTCGAGCGGCATCGACCCGGTCGCCGCGACCGAGGTGCGCATCGACGCCGGCCGGGGGATCGAAGGCACGGTCGACGCTGCGCGACTGCGCGTCGGCACGCGCGACTACGCGTCGGGCCTCGCCGGGGCGGGGGCCGCAGCGCCCACGGTCGAAGACGCCGGCAGCTGGGTCTACCTCGGCGACGCGCAGGGGCTGCTGGCCGCCTTTCGACTGACCGACCCGCTGCGGGCCGAAACCGGCGACACCGTTCGACGCCTGTCGGCGCTCGGCCTGCGATCGTCGATCGTGAGCGGCGACGCCGCGCCGCCCGTGCAGTCGATCGCGACGCGCAGCGGCATCGAGGACTTCGCTGCGCGCCAGTCCCCGCAGGACAAGGTGACGCGCCTGCAGGCGCTGCAGTCCGGCGGTGCGGTCGTCGTCGCGGTCGGTGACGGCATCAACGACGCGCCGTTGCTGCGGGGCGCGGACGTGTCTGTCGCCATGGGTCGCGGGTCGGCGCTGGCCCAGACGAGCGCCGACCTGATCCTCGTGCGCGATTCACTCGACCAGCTGCCGGGCGTGGTCGAACTCGCGCGGCGCGCGCAGCGCATCGTCCGGCAGAACCTGGCCTGGTCGATCGGCTACAACCTGGCCGCACTGCCGCTCGCGGCACTTGGACTGGTGCCCGCGTGGCTCGCGGCGATCGGCATGTCGCTCAGCTCCGTGCTGGTCGTGCTGAACGCGACGCGGGTGACGCGCCGCGCGGAGCACTCGTCGAAGGCGCACTGGACGGATGCCAGCCCGGCGCGGGTCGCCTGACATGGAGATCCTGTACCTGATGGTGCCGCTCGGGATGGTGCTGGTCGGGCTCGGCATCTGGGCATTCTTCTGGGCCGTCGGCAGCGGCCAGTTCGACGATCTCGACAGCCCCGGCTGGTCGGTGCTCGGCGACGACGACGAGGCGAAGACGGCCGACGCTGACCCGCACGTCGACCGCGACCCGCGAGGGCCTCCACCGTCATGACCGGCCTCGACATCGGCACGGTGAGTCTCGGGGCGGCGCTGGTCGCCGGGCTCGCCGGCAGCGGCCACTGTCTCGCGATGTGCGGTGGCGTCGCCGGCGCGCTGGCGATGCGCGGCAGCGCCGCCGGAACGGGTGTCGGCACGCGGGCCGCGCACGCGCTCGTCTACAACGTCTCGCGCGTCGCGAGTTACGCGGTCGCCGGCGCGCTCGCCGGCCTGCTCGGCCGGGCGCTGTTGGCCGCCATCGACGTGGCCTCCCTCGCGGTGGCGCTCCGCGCCGTCGCGGGCGCGGTCATGATTGCCGCCGCCGGTCGTCTGCTGTTCGGCTGGCGTCTGCTCGATCCCCTCGAGGCCGCGGGGGCGCGCCTCTGGCGGCGGGTCGCACCGTGGGCATCGGGTCGGGCCCGCGCAAGCGGAAGCCTCGGTGGCGCCGTCGCGCTCGGACTCGCGTGGGGCTGGCTGCCCTGCGGGTTGACCTATTCGATGCTGCTGCTCGCCGCCACGACGGCGAGCGCCGCGACCGGCGCGCTCGTGATGGCGGCGTTCGGGCTCGGCACGCTGCCCGCGATGGTCTCGACCACGGTGGCGTTCGATCGCGCCGCCCGCTTGCTGTCGACGAAGGCCACGCTGCGCACCGTGGCGGGTGCGTTGCTGCTCGCGTTCGGGGCGTGGACCGCGGGCAACGCGGTGTATCACGCCGTCGTTCACGGCGGCGGGCACGGCGCCGCGAACCACGCGGGGCACGAGTCGGCGCCGGCTGAGGACCCACAGGCGGGCCACGACATGAGTGTTCGCGAGGGTGACCGCGCGACTGCGCCCGCCGAGCAAGGGTCCATGCCCGAGCAGCGTTCTCCGCATCGTCATTGACGGGTCCGGGCGCCGTCGCCCGGGCTTCGTGGCCCATGGCGGCGGCGGGTCTCCCAGTGCGCCGTTCGTCCGCAGGAACCTGCGGCGGCGTCTTCGGTTACTGGATCGTGATCGCCAGCGGACGCGGCTTCTCCACGGCCACGCGCGGCAGGGTGACGATCAGCACACCGTCCTTGGACTCGGCGCGGATTCCCTTCACTTCGACGTCCTCGGGGAGCGCGAAGCTGCGCTCGAACATCCCGAAGTATCGCTCCGTGCGATGCACCTTCTCGCCCTTCACTTCCTTCTCGATCTTGCGCTCACCCTTGATGGTGAGGACGCCGTCGTCGAAGAGGACCGTGACGTCGTCCTTGTGGACGTCCGGCAGGTCCACCTTCACGAGGTACTCCTTGTCCCGCTCGACGACGTCTGCGGGCGGGACGAACTCATTGTCGCCCTCGTGGAGCCGGGTCGGCAGTCGGCCGAACAGCGGGCTGAATCCCTTCAGCAGGTCGTCCATTTCACGGAACGGTTCCCAACGCATCAATCTCATGGCGCCCTCCTTGGGGTCTCCCCTGACCAAAGAGCCATGCGAGCCGGGTGTCCCCGGCTCCACCTGTCATTGTCGCCGGTCGGCAGCCGCGGCTGGATTCGCATGGATGCATAACCGGTCTTCCAGTAATACCTAGTGCGGCGCGGCGCGTTCTTTTACGATTCGCACTTTTCGCCCACCCAGACGCGCAGGAAATCTTGTACGACGATCGCCAGCCGGCCCCGGGGAACCCGGACGACGACACCCCCGCGAGCCGCTCGAGCCGCGCGGGGCTCGAATTCCGTTCCCTGCTCGACGCGGCCGTCGACGCCATCATCGTCATCGACCACCGCGGGTACGTCGAGCAGTTCAGCCTCTCGGCGGAACGGGTCTTCGGCTACAAGGCCGAGGAGGTCGTGGGCCGCAACGTCTCGATGCTGATGCCGGAGCCGTACCGGTCCGAGCACGATCGTTACGTCGAGCGTTACCACGAGACGGGCGAGGCCAGGATCATCGGCATCGGTCGCGAGGTTCGCGCCCGGCGCAAGGACGGCACGATCTTCCCGTGCGAGCTCGCCGTCGGGCAGGTCGCCGAGGCGCGCCCGCCGCGTTTCATCGGTTTCATTCGCGACATCACGCTGCGCAAGCTCGCCGACGAGCGGCTGCGACGCAGCGAGTCGGAGCTGCGCCTCGCGCAGGAACTCGCGAACCTCGGCAACTACGTGATCCACCTCGATCACTCGGAACCCGATTACTACTCGCCGAAGCTGCACCGCATCCTCGACGTCGCGGCGATGGACGACGCGGTCCCGCTCACGACGCTGCTGCGACTCTGGGTCCACCCCGGCGATCGCGAGCGGTTCGACGAGGCGCTCGAGGAGCTGCAGTCGAACCAGGCTGCCTTCGACGTCGAGTACCGAGTCGTGCGCGCCGACGGAACGACGCGGTACCTGCACCACATCGCGCAGCTCACGCGCGACGCCCAGGGCAGGCCCCTGAGGCACGTCGGCACCGTGCACGACGTCACCGACCGTCGCCAGACCGAGGACGAGGCGCGCCAGCTGCAGGAACGGCTCACCCACTTCAGCCGTCTCTCGACCATGGGCGAGATGGCCGCGGGCCTCGCACACGAGATCAACCAGCCACTGTCGGCGATCACGATGTACGCGCAGGCCTGCCAGCGCTTCATGCGCGCGCCGAGCCGCGAGGACGCGGACGTGCTCGAAGCGCTCGAACAGATCAGTGCGCAGGCACTGCGCGCGGGCGAGGTCATCCGGCGGCTGCGCAACTTCGTCAAGAACCGCGAGGTCAAGCGCGAGCCGGTCGACTGCAACCGGCTGCTCGAGGACCTGCGGACGCTGGCCGAAACCGACGCGCGACTGCACAACGTGCGACTGCGGATCGAGGCCGAGCCGGACCTGCCGACCGTGCACGCCGACCCGATCCAGCTGCAGCAGGTCGTGCTGAACCTGGTCCGCAACGCGATCGACGCGATGGACGACGTGCCGGAAACCCAGCGCGAGGTGGTATTGAGCGCGCGCCTGCTGCCGGAGGGCGAGATCGAAGTCGTCGTCGCCGACCACGGCACGGGCCTCGTGCCGGAAGCCACCGAACACCTGTTCAATCCGTTCTTCACGACCAAGTCGGGCGGCACCGGGCTGGGCCTGGCGATCAGCCGGTCCATCGTGCGCGCCCACGGCGGTCGGCTGTGGCACACTCCCAACGAAAGGACGGGTGCACGCTTTCACTTCACGCTGCCGGTCTCTCCGGCGCCCAAACGGGAGTAGTTTCGAGTGATCAAGGAAATCAGGCCCACGGTGTTCGTCGTCGACGACGACGCGGCGGTGCGCGATTCGCTGCGGATGCTGCTCAAGTCCGTCGGCCTGCCGGTCGAGGTGTTCGAGTCGGGCCAGGAGTTTCTCGACGCCGAGCGCGACGACCGTCCCGGCTGCCTCGTGCTCGACATCCGCATGCCCGGCATGAGCGGCCTGGAGCTGCAGGGCAAGCTCAACGAGCGTCACTCGATCCTGCCGATCATCTTCATCACGGGGCATGGCGACGTACCGATGGCCGTCGAGGCGATGCAGGCGGGCGCCGTCGATTTCATCCAGAAGCCGTTCCGCGACCAGGACCTGCTGGACCGCATCAACCAGGCGCTCGAAAAAGATGCAGGCAGTCGCCGCATGCTCGCCGAGCGCAACATGATCCGGAAGCGACTCGAGTCGCTCACGCCGCGCGAGCGCGAAGTGCTCGACCTGGTCGTGGCCGGCAAGGCCAACAAGGTCATCGCGGGCGATTTG
>DASUYI010000294.1:0-3627 GCA_036377475.1 Steroidobacteraceae bacterium
AGCCCCTGGATCACGCCCGCAGCGATGCGCAGGCCGGTGAAGCCGCCGGGACCGCGACCGAACGCGAGTCCGTCGAGGTCGCGCAACCGGAGTCCGGCTTCGGCGAGCGATTCGTCGATCATGGGCAGGATCAGGTCGGCGTGACTGCGCTCGGTCAGCACCTCACGCAGCACGAGTTCGCCGTCGCGCGTCAGCACGGCGGCCGAGCACAGTTCGGTCGAGGTGTCGATGGCGAGCACGTTCGCCCTGGTGCGCGCGACGTTCACGGCACGGCCACCGGGAGGATGCCGAGGCGCTCGCGCAGGAAGGCCTGCACGTCCTCGAGCGAACGCGTCCGTCGCATCGGCGGCAGGCTCGTGATGAACGATCGACCGTAGCCCTTGGTCACGAGCCGGGTATCGCAGAGCATCACGACGCCGAAATCGCTCTCGTCGCGGATCAGGCGGCCGACCCCCTGCTTGAGCGCAATCACGGCCTGCGGCACCTGCTCGTCGAAGAACGGATTGCCGCCCTGCTCGCGGATGGCCGCGAGTCGTGCCTTGAGCAGCGGGTCGTCGGGCGCGGCGAACGGCAGCTTGTCGATGATGACGACGCTCAACGCCTCGCCCTTGACGTCGATCCCTTCCCAGAAACTGCCCGTGCCGAGCAGCACCGCGTTGCCGGCCTCGCGAAAGGCGCGCAACAGGTGGTCGCGCGACGCACCGCCCTGGATCAGCACCGGGAACGGCGGTCGCTCGCCCCAGTGGCGGTAGAGTTCCTCCGCCCCTTCGCGCAGTCCGCGGTGACTCGTGACCAGGACGAATGCACGGCCCCCGCTCGACTCGATCACCGGCAGGGCCGCGCGGATCACGTCGCGCGAGTGACCCGGCGCACCGGGGTCGCCGAGCCCCTTCGGCAGGTACATCAGCGCCTGGTTCGAAAAGTCGAACGGGCTTTCGAACCGCACCGTGTGCGCGCGCGCGAGCCCGCTGCGACGCTTGAAGTGCGAAAAGTCCTCGCCGACCGCGAGCGTCGCCGACGTCAGCACCCATGCGGCGGGCTGGGCCTCCATGAGCGCGGACAGTTGTTGCGCGACGTCGACCGGCGCGTAGTGCGCGCTCACGTTGCGCGCGGTCATTTCGGCCCAGCGCACGCCGCCGGGGGCGTCCTCGGCCGTGAGTTCGTCGAGGCGTCCCGCGGTTTCGAGCAGTCGCTCCTGCAGGCGCGTGAAGGCGGCATCGCCGTCGGGCCCGCCGAGCGGCGCGATGACCTCCGCCAGCTCACGCGCGCGCGCGCCGAGCCCGTGCAGCGACTCGAGCAAACGCTCGGGCCACTGCGCATGCTCGAGTCGCGCCTCCTGGCCCGCGGTGGCCGCGAGCACTGCGGCGATCTGCGCGTCGAGTCCGCTCAGCGCCGCATCGACCTTGCCCGCCATCTGCTGGGCCAGCAGCAGTTCGCCGGCGACGTCCTTTGCCAGGTTCGCGAGCTGTCGCGTGCTCACGTTGTAGCCGAGGAACTGCGCCGCGACGTCGGGCAGCTGGTGCGCCTCGTCGATCACGATCGCATCCGCCCCGGGCAGCAGCTCGCCGAAGCCCTCCTCCTTGAGCACGAGGTCGGCCATCAGCAGGTAGTGATTCACGACGACGATGTCGGCCGCCTGTGCCTCGCGTCGCGCGGCGAGCACGAAACAGTCGTCGAATTTCGGGCATTCGGCGCCGAGGCAGTTCTCGCGCGTCGACGTGACCCAGGGCCAGACGGGATCCTGCTCGCCCAGCCCCGGCAGCTCCGCGATGTCGCCTCCACGCGTCGTATACGACCACGCGCGAACTTTAGGCAGCGCCGTCGCGAGTTCGCGTCGCAGGCCGCGTGCATACGCCTGCTGCTCCGCCAGGTCGAGCCGATGCCGACAGAGGTAGTTCGCGCGACCCTTGAGCAGCGCCACGCGCACCGGGCGGCCCAGCGCCGCGCCGACCATGGGCAGGTCGCGGTGGAACAGCTGGTCCTGCAGCGCGCGCGTACCGGTCGACACGATGATGCGCCGTCCCGAAAGCAGCGCCGGCACCAGGTATGCGAACGTCTTGCCGGTGCCGGTGCCGGCCTCGACGATCAGTTGCGTGCGCTCCGCGAGCGCGGCCGCGACGTGCTCGGCCATTGCGACCTGCTGCGGTCGGGTCGCATACCCCGGCAGTGCGCGGGCGAGCGGGCCGTGCGGGCCCAGGACGTCGGCGAGCGATCGGGCCATGGTCAGGAAAAGACCGCGCGAAACCGCAACAGGGCGGTCGCGCCGGGCGCCAGGGGCTTCTCGAGCACCCAGCGCACGTGGGTGTACTCGTGCGTCGGCGACGCATTGCGCGCGTTCTTCCGCGTGCCGGCCGTCCTCGACGGCGCCGGCGCGGCGAACGTCACGCCGCCGTCGACCGAGAACTGGACCTTGCAGGCCGGCCCGGTCGCGGAGCCAGGGTGGTAACGCACCCCGAACGGCAGGCGCTTCGTCACGACCACGTCGCTGACGGGCGCCTCGCCGGGATTGCGGACCCGCACGGTGTAGTGAAGCTCGTCGCCCGCATTGAGGCGCTGCGCCGGGACCCAACGCCGGGTTGCCCGGTCGTCCGGACCGCTGTCGACTCGCAGGATCTCCACGGCGATTGCCGTTTCGAGCGGCCCGCTGCCCGTCGCGACGGCGGCCGGCTGGTTGTCGGGCTCCTGGGCAGACGTGCGGGGCCCGTAAGCAGCGCACGCCAGGCCGGTGGCAATGCAAACGACGCCGACCAGGGCCGGTGGGTGCAGCAGCGGGTGACGGACGTGCGACATCGGGGGTCGGACTCTGCGGGACACCGGCCCGACAGGCAAGTCACCGTCTTGCGCGTTATGCCCGGAAATAAAGCGGCCGAGGAGCGGTGGCGCCACCCCGGTCCCGTCCTGCCCACGATACGGGCGGATCCCTCCGGCTTGGGCATTTCCCCGTATTTGACAGTGGTCCCGTTCGGCGTTATTGTGCACTGCAGCAAATGCTGCATTGCAGCACCTCAGGAGCAAGGAGACCTCGATGATCGTCGAAATGCAGGAATACGTCGCCGAGCGCGGTGAGCTGCTGCGCGGACAGGTGCAGAAGTTGCGCGAAACGTCCAGTGAATCCATCCGCGAAGCCATCACCGGCTCTGCGGAAACCATCAAGTCGCTCAAGAGCCCGGTCCGCGCGATCGCGCGCTCGGGCGTCAAGCTGAGCACGGTGTCGCAGGAGGCCGTGCAGAACCTGATCGAACTTCAGTCCGACGTCGTCACGTCGGCGCTGACCGAAGTCGCGCTGCGCCTCGAGCGCGCGACCAAGGCCGACAACCTCGTGGAACTCGTGCGCGAGCAGTTCGAGCTCGTGCCCGCCACGCGTGATCGAATCGTCGAGGACGCGAATCGCGCCGTGACGATCTTCAAGACCGCGGGCCGCGAGTTCCGCAACGTCGCCAAGCACACGATCGAGATGGTGTACGACAAGGGCAAGGCCGACGTGGAAGCCGCCGGCAAGCCCGTGCGTCGCAAGACCGCTGCGAAGCGCCCGGCCCGCAAGGCCCCGGCGCGCGCGCGCAAGTCCGCGGCCGTCGCTTAAGAGTCAGCTTGAACCCGGGCCCGCGCGGATAACGCAAACCATAGCGG
>DASUYI010000295.1:0-4143 GCA_036377475.1 Steroidobacteraceae bacterium
ACAACACACTTAGCGGGACCAACATCGATCTCACGCACGGCCAGCCAGGGGAACGCCGCGTTCGAAAAGTCGGCCGGGCTGAGCCGCGAAAGCAATACCCGGGACCGCGGTCCGACGACGATCAGCGTGCCGCGGTGGTCCGTCAGGTTGTCGATGCGCACGGACGCGTCGTCCGGCAGGTGCGCGCGCAGCCAATGCTCGTCGTGGCGCTCGCCGGCGGCGGCGCCGATCAGCCAGTAACGCCCGTCGCCCAGGTTCGTGAGCGTCATTTCGGTGACGATGCCGCCGCGATCGTCGAGCAGGTAGTTGAGCGCCGTGCGACCGGGCTTCGGCACGACGCCTGCGACCATGTGGTCGAGCCACCTGGCGGCCGCTGAGCCGCCCACCTCGAACCGCGTGAAACCGGGCAGGTCCAGCACCGCCACCCGGTGCTGCACCGCGTCGCATTCGCGCTGGACCGCCGCATGCCAGGCGGGGCGCCGGAACGACGCCTCGGGTTCCGTCGGATCGCCGGCTCGCGGAAAGTAGACGGCGCGCTCCCAGCCGCCGCGCGCGCCGAAGCGTGCACCCTTGGCTGCAAGCCGGACGTACGCGGGCGACGTCTTGGCGGGTCGACCGGCAGGTCGCTCTTCGACGGGATAGCCGACGCCGTATTCGTGCCGGTACGTCTCGACCGCCTTGGCGAGCACGAACGCGTCGTTTGCATAGTCGTGGTAGCGCCGGGAATCGAGCGGCCAGACGTCCCATTCGGGTGTGCCGTGCACGACCCACTCGGCAATGACCTTGCCGGCGCCGCCGGCTTGCGCGATGCCGAACGTGAACGCGCAGCAATGGAAGAATCCCGGCAATCCGGGCGCCGGGCCGATCAACGGGTAGCCGTCGGGCGCATAGGGAATCGGTCCGTTGATGATGCGCCGGATGCCGGCCGTGCCGAGGATCGGCACGCGTGCGTACGCGGCCTCGATGTACGGCTCGAGACGACCGAGGTCGTCGTCGAAAAGCTGGTGCGCGAACGCGTCCGGGATGCCCTGCAGCCAATGCGCCTGCGGTCGACACTCGTACGGCCCGAGGATGAAGCCGTGGCGTTCCTGGCGCAGGTAGTAACTGACGTCGGGGTCGCGCAGCAACGGCAGACGCCGCTGCGCGCGCGCGACGAGCTCGGGCAGGGCCTCGGTGACCAGGTACTGGTGCGACATCGTCACGATCGGCAGGTACGCGCCGACCATCGCGGCGACTTCGCCGCCGCGATACCCGGCGGCATTGACGACCGCTCCGGCGCGGATGTCGCCCTGGTTCGTGCGCAGCAGCCATTCGCCCGACGACTGCCTCTCGATCGCCGTGACTCGGGTGCCGCGATGAATCACGGCGCCGGCGTCACGCGACCCCTTGGCGAGCGCCTGCGTGAGCTGCGCCGGATCGATGTCGCCGTCGTACGGATCGTAGAGCCCGGCCAGGATGTCGTGCGTCTCGACGAACGGATGGCGCGCGACGATCTCGGCCGGGCTCAGCAGCTCGAACTCGATGCCCTGGGCGCGGGCCTGCGACGCGACGTGACGGAACTCGTCGACGCGGTCGCGTGTGTGTGCGAGGCGAATGCTGCCGGTGACGTGGTAGTCGATGTCGTAGCCCACCTTCTGCGCCAGCGAGGCGTAGAGCCTCGTGCTGTGGCGCTGCAGCTTGAGCACGTTCCACGACGTCGAGAAGTTCGGGCAGTTGCCGGCCGCGTGCCAGGTCGAGCCCGCGGTCAACTCATCGCGCTCGAGCAGCACCGCGTCCGTGACGCCGAGTTGCGTCAGGTGGTAGAGCGCGCTGCAGCCGACGGCGCCACCCCCGATCACCACGACCTGCGCATGTGTCTTCAAGGGCCGTTCAGCTCCGGATCCGTTCGTTCCCGGCGTCGTACCACGGCCGTAGCTGCACGCGGCACGGATGGCGACGGTTGGCAACTTCGACTTCCCAGCGTCCACGCGCGAGCCACTCGGGCGTCACGCCGGCGTCGCAGCGCACGAATCCCATGCCGAGCGAGCGGTCGACCCGGTGGCCCCACGCACCCGAGCGGATCGAGCCCACGATGACGTCGTCGCGCACCAGCGGTTCCTCGTGGTAGAGCAGCGGCGCATCTTCAGCAGCATCGTCCACCATGACCTGGACGAGTCGCCGAGTGAGCCTGCCGCGCCCGCGCTGGGCCAGGAGCACGTCGCGGCCGACGAAGCCGCCGGGCTTGTCCCACGCGACGGTGAAACCGAGGCCCGCTTCCAGGGGCGTGTCCTCGCAGCCGATGTCGTGGCTCCAGTGCCGGTAGCCTTTCTCGACGCGACAGGCGCCCATCGCGTGATATCCCGCGTGCCGCAGGCCGAGCGCGACGCCGGCGTCGAGCAGTCGCTCGTAGACGTCGAGGCAGTGCTCGGTCGGCACGTAGAGTTCCCAGCCGAGTTCGCCGACGTACGTGATGCGGCTCGCGCGCACCCTCGCGTAACCGATCTCGATTTCGCGCGAGAGTCCGAACGGATGCGCTTCGTTCGAGAAGTCGGCGCCCGAGAGGCGGTGCAGCAGTTCGCGGCTGCGCGGACCCATCACGCCCAGCATCGCCAGGCCTGAGGTCACGTCCGTGACGCTGCAGCGCGCCTCGGGTCGTCGCTCGAGGTGTCGCTCGAGCCACGCGAGGTCGCGCGTCTGGCAGATCGCGGACGTCACGACCAGGAAGGCATTGTCCGCGAGGCGCGTGAGCGTAAGGTCGGCCTCGATGCCGCCGCAGTCGTTCAGCCACTGCGTATAGACGATGCGTCCGGACGCGACATCGACGTCCGCCGTGGAGAGTTCGTTCAGCACCGTGCAGGCATCGGCGCCCTGCACCAGGAACTTGGGAAAACAGCACTGATCGAACAGCGCCACGTCCTGCTGCACGGCGCGGCACTCAGCCGCGCAGGCAGCGAACCAGTTCTGCCGCCCGTACGAATATTCGTAAGCCGGGGACGTGCCCGGCTCGCCGAACCAGTTGGGCCGTTCCCATCCCGCCGCCTCGCCCATGCAGGCGCCCGCCGCGAGCAGCCGGTCGTGCAGCGGCGAACGCCGCGCACCGCGTGCCGTGCGGTACTGGTAATGCGGCCAGTGCATCGCGTAGAGCAGGCCGGGGGTTTCGACCGTGCGGTCCCGGAGATAGCGACGACTGGACTGGAACGGCATCACGCGGCGGATGTCGACGTCCGCGAGGTCCATCGGCGGGCGCCGGTGCACGATCCACTCGGCGAGCACTTTGCCGGCGCCGCCGCTCGCGGCGATGCCGACGGAATTGAAACCCGCGGCGACGAAGAGGTCGCGCACCTCGGGCGTCTCGCCCAGGTAATAGCGGTCGTCCGGCGTGAAGCTCTCGGGTCCGTTGAAAAAGAGCTGGATGCCCGCCAGCCCGAGCGCAGGCACGCGGCGCACGGCCGCCTCGAGGATCGGCTCGAAATGCTCGTGGTCCGGTGGCAGGCTGTCGAAGCAGAAATCCTCGGGGATGCCGTCCATGCCCCAGGGTTTCGCGACGGGCTCGAAGCATCCCATCAGCAGCTTGCCCGCGTCTTCCTTGTAGTAGGCACACTCGTCCGGCACCCGCAACACCGGGACGTCGCGCGCGAGCCCGGCCATCGGCTCGGTGACGACGTAGAAGTGCTCGGCCGCGTGCAATGGCACGGCGACGCCGACGGCGGCCGCGAGCGCATGCGACCACATCCCGCCGCAGAGGACGACCGTGTCGGCGGCGACGAATCCGCGGTCGGTCTCGACGCCGAGCGTGCGGCCCCGCTCGACGACGATGCGGGCAACCGTCGTGTTCTCGTGGATGCTTGCGCCCCGGAGTTTCGCGCCCTTGGCGAGCGCGTGGGTCGTGTCGACCGGGTTGGTCTGGCCGTCGTCCGGCAGGAAGATCCCGCCGACGAGGTCGTCCACCTCGAGCAGCGGCCAGCGCTCCCGGATGTCGCCGGGCGCCAGTTCGTCGACGCGCAGCCCGAAGGTCCTGCCCATCGAAAGGCCTCGCCGCAGCTCCTCCATCCGGGCTACGGTCTTCGCGACGCTGACCGAACCGTTCTGGCGGAATCCGGTGCCCTGACCGGTCTCGGTTTCGAGCGAGCGGTAGAGCTCGGCGGTGTACCGGGCCAGTTCGGT
>DASUYI010000296.1:0-3437 GCA_036377475.1 Steroidobacteraceae bacterium
CGACGTGGGGATTGTCGGGTTCGAGCGCGCCCGCGTTGCCGGATAGGTCCAGTGCGAGGCTCAGTCGGTGCGTGAGGCCCGGCTCGTAGCTGACGGCGATCGGCGTCGTGACCGCCGCCAAGTCCACGGTCGAGGCATAGCGATAGCGGCCGGCTCCCAGTTCGGTCCAGCCCGCGGCCACGCCCGACTCGGTGCTGGCCTGGATCGCGCTCGCCAGCACAGGCGTCGTGATGCTCGAGGAGATGCTGCGGTTGATGTAGCTCTGCCAGCGCGACGGCATGCCGTTGGCGGCAGGAACGAGCTTGGCGATCCCGAGCCGCAACGTCGTGCCTGCGAGTCCCAGAACGTTGCCGCCGTGTGCCGTCTTGACGGTGATCTCGATGACGGGCTTGTTGCCCGTGATCGCCGCGCTGTCGATGGTCGCGACCAGCGTGCCGATGTCGGCGATCTGCTGCGCGGTCAGCGCAGAACCCGTGCCGACGTTCGCGACGTCGCCGCCCAGCAGAATGGGAACGTCAGCAGGCCCGGTCGGACCGGTCGGACCGGTCTGGCCCCCGTTGCCGCCGCTCGGCTCGTCGGGACCGCTGGGCCCTCCGTCGCCTTCGCAACCGGCGAGGCCGACCGTCGCGGCCATCGCCAGCACCGCAAACAACGACCCTCGCGACCGTGCAAACCCGCGCGCGCTGGAGAATTTCATCTTGCGTTCCCGAATTCCTTGGAAAGCCCTGCCCGCGATGACCGACGTGGCGATATTACCCAACCACGATCCATCCCCGAAGTCGGAGCGATAGTAGGCATCGGTTTATTGGGCTCGTACCCGTACATCCCCCTATGAACGACTGCCCGGCCCCGCGGCCTAACTGCGCTGAACGGTGGCACTTGTCTATTAGCAGCAGGGAAGTTGTCCTTTAGACTGCCGCGTCCCAGGTACCCCTACCGATCGCAAAACATCCTTCGGAGAATTTCAGTGTTGAAGGCAACCATCGCCAGTGTCCTCGCCCTCGCCGTCGTGTCCCTGTCTGCCTGCGGCGGCAAGGAACCGGCGTCCGTGCCGGCGGCCGAACCCGCTGCCGCCCCCACGACCATGCCGTCGACCCTGCCGGAAAACCACCCGGTCGCAAAGCCGCCCAGCGCCGAGGTCGACCTGACCGGCGTCGCACAGGCCGAGGGCGGCAAGACCGTCGCCGAGATTTACGCGGAGAAGGACGCGTTGGCGAACCAGAAGGTGACGTTCCGGGGCAAGGTGGTCAAGGTCAATGCCGGCGTCATGAACATGGACTGGCTGCACGTCCGCGACGGTTCGGGCAGCGAGGGTACGAACGACCTCACCGTGACCACGAACGTGAAACCGACCCCGGCCGTCGGCGACACGGTACTCGTGACAGGCACGGTCACGACCAACAAGGACTACGGCATGGGGTACCAGTACCCGGTCATCGTCGAGCAAGCCGACGTCAAGGTGGAATCGGGCGCGGCAACGCCGTAATCGCGGGCGTCGCATTCGGCGCGGCCGCAATTTCGAGACAAGGCCGGGCTCAGTGCCCGGCCTTTTCTTTTTCGGGACGATCCTGTGACCGACGACCGTACCTGGCCGCAAGCGTCGTAGCACTCGCGCCGGCATTGTCGTCGCGGAAGAAATTGCGTTCCTCGGTACGCGGCCTGTCGAACGATTCTTGGCCGGCATGGGCGAGCAGCGTATGGTCGACGCAGCTAGTAATGCGGGCGGGGACGACGCTGGGACGACGCATGGTGCAGGCAGTCTCCGCAACGGAGGCCGACTCGGGGCGCTGGCAGCAGGCGCTGGCGCTCGGCGGCCTGGTGCCCGTGTATTTCGTCGCCGGCAGGCTCGGGCTGCACTTCGCGTCCGTGCACGAGAGCGCGTCCGCAGTCTGGCCGCCGACCGGAATCGCGCTCGTGGCGTTGCTGCTGCTGGGCCGCGGCGCCTGGCCAGCCGTCTTCGTTGGCGCTTTCCTGGTCAACCTGACGACGTCCGGCGCGGTCGCGAGTTCCTTCGGGATCGCGATCGGCAACACGCTGGAGGCCACGATCGGCGCGGCGCTGGTGGCGCGCTACGCCGGCGGTGTGCGCGCCTTCGAGCGGCCGCGGGACTTCCTGCGATTCGTGATCCTCGCCGGCCTGGCCGCAACGGCGGTCAGTGCGACGATCGGCGTGGGTTCGCTGATCATCGGTGGCGAGGCCACCTGGACGGCGTTCGGCGCGATCTGGCTCACGTGGTGGTTCGGCGACGCGGCCGGGGCGTTGATCGTCACGCCGGTGCTCGTGCTGTGGAGCGCACATGACGGTTTCGCGGCACTGCGAGCACGGCTGTTCGAGGCGGTGTTGCTGCTGATCGTCGTCGTCGCGACCGGGGCCGTGGTCTTTGCGCACGCTGAACTGAGCCGCCATCCACTGCCGTTCCTGTGCATCCCACCCCTGATCTGGGCTGCATTCCGCTTCGGCCAGCGTGAAGTCGCCACGTCCGTGCTGCTGCTGTCGGCGATCGCCACGTGGGCCACCGTCCGCGGATTCGGGCCGTTTGCGACGGCCGGCGACAACGAATCGCTGCTGCTGCTGCAGGCCTTCATGGTCACGATCGCCGTGTTGGCGATGTCGGTGGCCGGGCTCGTCTGGGAGCGCAAGGCCATCGAGCGCGAGCGGTCGGCGCTGCTCGAGCGTGAGCGCGCCGCGCGTGCGGAGGCCGAATGGGCGAGCCATGCCAAGGACGAGTTCCTGGCGATGCTCAGCCACGAGTTGCGCAACCCGCTCGCAGCGATCGGAACCGCCGCCCACGTGCTGTCGGCGCCGGGCACCCCCCACGACATCGCGGAGCGCGCGATCGACATCGTCAAGCGGCAGACGCGGCACCTGAGCCGGTTGCTCGACGACCTGCTCGACGTCGCGCGGGTATCCAGCGGGAAGATACTGCTCGCCCGGGAAAAGTTGGACCTCGGCGACATCGTCGACGGTTGCCTGACGCTGATGCGCAACGGCGGACGACTGAATCAACACCAGGTCGACGTCCACATCACCCCGGCCTGGGTCCTCGGCGACCTGGCGCGGTTGACGCAGGTCGTCGACAACCTGCTGATCAACGCGGTCAAGTACACGCCCCCCGGCGGGCGGATCGAGGTTCGCACGTCGAGCGATCGCGACGAGGTGGTGCTGCGCGTTCGCGACGACGGTGCCGGCATTGCGCCGGAGTTGCTGCCGCACGTGTTCGAATTGTTCACGCAGGGACCGCGCACGCTCGATCGCGCCGCGGGAGGACTCGGCCTGGGACTGGCACTCGCGCAACGACTGGTGGTGGCCCATGGCGGACGGATCGTAGCCAGCAGCCCGGGACCGTCAGGCGGCAGCACCTTTACGGTGTACCTGCCGCGAGTCGAAGCGACGGAGCTGGCGGGGCCGACGGAAGAGGCCTGCGCGAGCAGCGTGTC
>DASUYI010000297.1:0-4613 GCA_036377475.1 Steroidobacteraceae bacterium
GTGCTCGACCTCGACAGCCCGAAGCTGGGGCGATTCGACGAGGAAGACGCGCGGGGACTGGAGAGGCTGTTGGAGGTGTTCGTCGCCGCCACCGCGACGACGAGTGGATAGGGATAGCGGTTAGCGGTTAGCGGTTAGATAAGAGCGCCCGGTCGGGGCGCAAGAAAAAGGGCGCCTGTTTCGAGGCGCCCTTCGTCGTTTCGGCGGTGCGTTTCGACTATCCGCTATCCGCTATCCGCTTCCCGTCAGCCCCTCGCGCGGCTCAGGTATTCCGACGTGCGCGTGTCGACGCGGATCACTTCGCCTTCGTTGATGAAGAGCGGCACGCGCACGACCGCGCCGGTCTCAAGCTTGGCCGGCTTCTGGCCACCGGTCGCGGTGTCGCCGCGGACGCCCGGATCGGTCTCGACGATCTTGAGCTCGACGTGCGCCGGCGCGACGACGGCCAGCGGCACGCCGTTCCAGAGCATGACGTTGCAGGTGGTGCCGTCCTTGAGCCACATCGCGGCATCGCCCATCGCTTCCTTGCCGGCCGTGTGCTGCTCGAACGTGTCCGGCACCATGAAGTGCCAGAAGTCGCCGTCGTTGTAGAGATACTGCATCTCGGACTCGACGATGTCGGCGCCTTCGACGGTGTCGCCGGACTTGAAGTTGCGCTCCAGCGTGCGGCCGGTCTTCAGGTTGCGGATGCGGACGCGGTTGAACGCCTGGCCCTTGCCGGGTTTCACGAACTCGTTCTCGACGATCACGAAGGGATCGCCATCGATCATGATCTTGAGGCCCGACTTGAACTCGTTCGTGCTGTAGCTGGACATGGGTGAGGTGCTGCTGCGGGTGCGGTTGATCCGTGGAGGGCGGCGCCCGACAATGGCGGGCTGCCCCGTGGCAAGCCGCGCATGTTAACCCGAACCGCCTCATCCCGTCATCCCGAGCCCACGAGCTGGCAGCGATCGCTGCAGGCCTGCGTGACCGACCCGGCCGCGTTGATCGAAGCGCTCGGCCTCGGGCCCGAATGGCTCGAGCCCGCGCGACAGGCCGCCACGCGCTTTCCGCTGCGCGTTCCACTGAGCTACCTCGCACGCATGCGGCGTGGCGACGCCCGCGATTCTCTTTTGCGCCAGGTGCTGCCGCTCGACGCCGAACTCCGCGAGACGCCGGGTTACCTGTCCGATCCCGTCGGTGACCTCGACGCGTTGGCCGGGCCGGGGCTGTTGCGCAAGTACCGGGGCCGCGCGCTGGTGGTGGCGACCGGCGCGTGCGCGGTGCACTGCCGCTATTGCTTCCGGCGCGAGTTCCCGTACGGCGAGCACACCGCCGGCCGCGGCGCGTTCATCGAGGCGCTCGAGGCGCTCCGCGCCGACACCTCGATCACGGAAGTGCTGCTGAGCGGTGGCGATCCACTCACGCTGAGCGACCGCCGGCTCGGCGACCTGCTGCGCGCGCTCGACGCGATCGGGCACGTGCGTCGCGTGCGCATCCACACGCGTTTGCCGGTCGTGTTGCCCGAGCGCATCGACGCGGGCTTCCTCGAGGCTTGGACGCCGAGCCTGCGCGTGCAGCGCGTCATGGTGATCCACGCGAACCACGCCAACGAGTTGAGCGGCGCGCCCGACGTGCGCGAGGCGCTCTCGCGTCTGCGCGCGAATGGCACGGTGCTGCTGAACCAGTCCGTGCTGCTCGCGGGGGTCAACGATTCGGCGGCGACACTCGCCGACCTGAGCGAGGCGCTCTTCGAGCAGGGCGTGCTGCCGTATTACCTGCACCTGCTCGACCCGGTCCGCGGCGCGGCGCATTTCGCCGTGCCCGAGGTCACCGCGCGCCAGCTCGTCGCTGAACTCGCCGAACGACTGCCGGGCTACCTCGTGCCGCGGCTGGTGCGCGAAGAACCGGGCGCCGCCGCAAAGACAATGCTGGCACCTGCGTCACGCTAGGGCCGGGGACCCTGGTGCTATGATCCGCGCCGATTTGACATTAATACCACCGCGGACCCGGACCGTGTACGGGGCGCGATCGGGGTAGGATTTTGGCCGAAACGAGCGCCATTCCAGTCGTCGTCCTGTCACGCCAGCAGGATCCCGTCGAGATCATCAACAGCACCCTGCGCAACGCGGGCCAGGTCGTACACTGCACGTGGGTGCGCGAACTGGCCGACCTCGCCGATTCGATCTCCGCACCGCACGCCCCCCAACTGATCTTCTTCTGCGTCGGCGACAACGAGGAACTCGAACGCGCCATGGAACAGCGCGCGCGGCTCGCCTCGCGAGTGCCGGCGATCGTCGTCAAGGATTCGATCACGGAAGCCGACCTGGTCCGCGGACTCGAACTCGGCGCGCAGGACGTCGTGACGCTCGCGGCCCGCTCGCGCCTGCAGGCAGTCGCCGCGCGCGAGATCGACGCGGCGCGGCTCGACCTGACCCTGAACGGCACCCTCGCCTCCGCTCGCCAGTACCGCGACCAGATGCGCGCGTTCATGACCGGCTCGACCGACGCGATCGCCCACGTGCAGGAAGGCATCGTCGTCGACGCGAACCCCGCGTGGTGCGAGCTGTTCGGTCGCCGGGAGGCGAGTGACCTGCTCGGCCTGCCGCTGATGGACCTTTTTCATGCGCGGACGCATGCCGCCCTCAAGGGTGCGCTCGTGGCGGCCGCGCAAGGGCGCTGGGCCGACCACGCACTGAGCGCGGCCGCGGCGCTTCCCGATGGCAACGCGCTGCCGCTCGAATTGACGCTCGAGCGGTTCGATTTCGACGGCGAGCCCGCGGTGCGCCTGCGCGTCGCCACGCAGAAGCGTGACGTCGAGACGCTCGCGAAACAACTCGAGGAAGCGCTGCGTCTGGACACGCGCACCGGCCTGTTGCGTCGCAGCCCCTTCATCGAGGCCGCCACCTCGCGGGCGGCGCAACCGCTGAAGGCAGGCCTGCGCGCGATCGCCTACCTCGCTCCCGACGGCTTCGACGAGATCCAGCGCAGCTACGGCCCGCTGCTGAGCGAGGACATCCTCGACGCGCTCGGCCGGCGCCTGCACGAGCAACTGCAGCCGGGCGACCTCGCGAGCCGCGTCGCGGCCCACGGGTTCGCGATCCTGTTCGAGCGCGGCAACGTCCGCGACCAGGAGGCGTGGCTCTCGCGCCTGCTCGAGTCGATCGCTCAGGTACCCGTGCAGGCGGGCGGTGAAAACGTGAATCTTCGCTGCAGCGTCGGCTCGGCGCCGCTGCACGGCCAGGGCGACTTGCTGCAGGCACCGCTCGACACGGCGATCACGGCGCAGCGCGCGGCGGCGGCGTCCGGCGGCAATCGCAGCAGCCACCGCGCGCCGGCCGGTACCCGGCCGGAGGTCGGCGAAACGGACCGCACCTGGGCCAACCAGATCAAGGCCGCGCTGATGGCCAACCGCTTCCGGCTCGTGCAGCAGCCGATCGCGAGCCTCCTGGGTGACGACCGCCCGACGTTCGACCTGCTCGTGCGCATGCTGGACGAATCGGGCCAGGAAGTGCTGCCGACCGAATTCCTCGCCGCCGCCGAGCGCACCGACCTCATGAAGAACATCGACCGCTGGATCGTCGGCGCGGCGATGTCCTTCTGCGCCGCGAGGAAGCCGCATCGCGTGTTCGTCCGGTTGTCCCGCGATTCGATGCACGACCAGACGCTCGGCACCTGGCTGCAGCAGCAGCTCAAGGCATCGGGTGTGTCGCCCGAGCGCATCGTCTTCCAGATCACCGAAGAGATGGCCAACGCGCAGCCACGTGAGGCGCGGACGCTGCAGGGGTTGCTGTCGGCCCTCGGCTTCGAGTTCGCCCTCGAGCACTTCGGCGCCTCGAACGGCGACGCCGCACAGCTGCTGCACCGGCTGCCGGTCAACTACGTCAAGATCGACGGCGCGCTGATGCAGGGGCTCGCCAATGACCGGCCGCTACAGGAGAAGGTCAAGGCGCTGGTCGACGTCGCGCGCGAGCACGACGTGACGACGATCGCCGAGCGCGTCGAGGACGCCAATACGATGGCGGTGCTCTGGCAGCTCGGCATCGAGTTCATCCAGGGTTACTTCGTCGACACGCCGGAATCGGTGACGATCGGCTGAACACGCACGGGCCGGACTACATCCGGTTCCGCGTTTCGCCGACGCCTCGCGGACGCGTCGCGGCTTCACTCATGCGCGCAACGAGACCACGGTCGTGTCATGGGTGGGCGTACTCACGCCGTGCGCCCGCCGACCGCACGGAGGATCGGCCATGCCGGAGAAACAGACCTTGCAGCGAGCCCGGCGCGACAAGCGCCAGGGCAAGGCCCCGTCCACGCAGGCGGGGGAATTCATCCGCGAGGAAATGCACCACATCCGCGAGGGCAAGCACGGCGCGCGTTCGCCGCAGCAGGCAATCGCGATCGGGCTGTCCAAGGCGCGGCGCTCGGGCGTCGACCTGCCGCCTCCGAAACCGGGCAGCGCGTCCGAGGAGACGCGCGAGAAGGCCGAACGCGACCTCGAGCGTGGTCACGGGGCGCCGTCACGCCGAAAGACCAGCGCGCGACGCTCACGCGCGTCGAAGACTGCGTTGAAACGCGAGAGTCGTGCAGCCGCGTCGCCGAGTGCGCTGGCACGCCAGGCACGTTCGGCCGCA
>DASUYI010000298.1:0-5319 GCA_036377475.1 Steroidobacteraceae bacterium
GACCGCCCACAGCGCGGCCAGGATGTCGTCGAGCATAATGCCCGCTCCGCCCCGCATACCGTGATCGACCTCGCGGATCGGCCAGGGTTTCCAGACGTCGAACAGCCTGAACAACGCGAATGCCAACGCGACACCCCACCACGTCGCAGGCGCCGCGAGCATGACGATCATCATGCCGGCGATCTCGTCCCACACGATGGCCGGATGATCGTGCACGCCGAGACGGCGCGCGCTCTCGCCGCAGATCCAGACGCCGCCGATCGACGCGAGCAATGCGGCGCCCGCGGCGGCCCACCAGCCAGCCTGCAACACGAGCAGCGCGAGCAGCAGGCCGACGATCGAGCCGAAGGTACCCGGTGCGACCGGCGCGAGGCCGGAACCAAATCCCAATGCGAGCAGATGCACGGGCTCGCGCAACGCGGCCGGCGGGATTCGCGTGCGTGCCCGCTCGGCGCGCGACGGCGACCCGCCCGGGCCGGATTCAGCGGGCGAAGTGGTCATGGCCGCGTCCCGTCACCGGCTCCTCGCGGCCCGCGCGCAGGCAACGCACACTCTCGCCCGCAACGATGTTGCCGATGCGATGCACGACGCAGCCGGCCTCCGCTGCAATCTCGGCCGCGCGCTCTGCCGCGTCGTCGACGGGCAGCGTGAAAAGCAGTTCGTAATCGTCGCCGCCGTGCAGCACCAGACGCTCGCACTGCGCCCCGTCGTACGCGTCCGCGAGCACTGGTGCGAACGGCAGTCGCTCCATCTCGATGACGGCGCCGACCGTGCTGGCGCGAGCGAGCTTGCCAAGGTCGCCGAGCAAGCCGTCCGAAACATCCATGGCCGCGGTGGCGCGGCCGCGCAATGCGCGCCCCAGGGCCAGTCGAGGTTCGGCGAACAGCAGGCGTTGCACCCGCGGGTCACTCGATTCGAACGGCATCACGCCGCGCCGCAGCAGGTCGAGGCCCGCCGCGGCCACGCCCGGGGTGCCCGACACGTAAATCGCATCGCCCGGCTTCGCGCCACTGCGTCGCAGTGCCGCATCGGCCGGCACGAACCCCAGCACCGCGATCGTCACGACGAGCGGGCCCGCTACGGTGTCGCCCCCGACCAGCGCGACACCGTGCCGCGTCGCGAGGTCGTGCAACCCTCGCGCGAACTCCTCGAGCCAGCGCTCGTCGGACTCCGGCAGGGACAGCGCGAGCAGGGCCCACGCCGGTTCCGCCCCCATGGCCGCGAGATCGCTCAGGTTGACCGCGAGCGCGTTGTGTCCGATCGACACCGGCGGTGTTCCCGGCAGGAAGTGCCGACCCTCGACGAGCGTGTCCGTGGCCGCGACCAGCGCCTGTCCCGCCGGCGGCGCAAGCAACGCCGCGTCGTCGCCGACGCCCAGCAGCACGTCGCGGCGCGGCGTGGCGCGCGTGAAGTAGCGGGCGATGACTTCGAACTCTCCGAGGGGCACGGGCACTCCTGCGGCCGAGCTTGGTCGATCACTCGGGTCGCGGGCGTCGAGCGGTGGCCTGCTCCGCCGCGCGGAGGCTGCGGGCGGCGCGATCGAGCACGGCATTGATGAACTTGTGGCCTTCGGTCGCGCCGAACTTCTTCGCGAGCTCGACGCCTTCGTTCAGCACGACGCGGTACGGCACTTCCAGGTGCTGGCGAAGTTCCTGGACACCGATCAGCAGGACGGCGTGCTCGACGGGGTCGAGCTGCGCGACGGGGCGATCGAGCCACTGCGCGAGCAGGGCATCGAGCTCGCCGGCGCCTTCGACGACGCCCTGCAGCAGCTGCTCGAAGTATTCTGGATCGACCTCGGCGTAGCCTTCGTCCGTCGCGAACTGATTGCGCAGTTCGGGATACGACTGGCCGGTCATCTGCCACTGGTACAGCGCCTGCATCGCGAGCCGGCGCGCCAGGCTCCGCGCGCGACCCGAGCGCTCGCTGCGGGGTTTCGGCATGTCAGCCCGCCAGGCGGCGCAGCAGGTTCGCCATCTCGAGTGCGACCATGGCCGCGTCCGCACCCTTGTTGCCGGCCTTGGTGCCGGAGCGCTCGACCGCCTGTTCGATCGTGTCGGTGGTCAGCACGCCGAACGCGATGGGCACGCCGGACTCGTCGGCGGCCCGCGCGAGCCCCGACGCGCACTGCCCCGCGACGTACTCGAAATGCGGCGTCGCGCCGCGGATCACGCAGCCGAGCGCGACGATCGCGTCGGCGCGCTTGGCGAGCGCCACGCGCCTCGCGATGAACGGCAGGTCGAACGCGCCCGGCACGCGGATGATCTCGATCTGCTTCTCGCTCGCGCCGTGCCGGACGAGCGCGTCGACCGCGCCGCGGACGAGGTGCTCGACGATCGCGTCGTTGAAGCGGGCAGCGACGATCGCGAAACGCAGGTCGCGCGCGAGCAGGTCGCCCTGCAGGGTGCGGAGGTTGTCCATGGTCCCGGAGGCTCCTTCGATCAATCCACGTATTCGGCCACTTCGAGGCCGAAGGCCGACAGGCCGTGCATCTGCTTGGGCGCGCTCAGCACGCGCATGTTGCGCACGCCGAGGTCGCGCAGGATCTGCGCGCCGATGCCATAGGTGCGCAGCACCTGCGCGCCGCGCGGCGTGTTCGGCGCATGGTGCGTGCGGTCGGGCGTGCGCACGGCCTCGGCGATTTCGAGCGGGCTTTCGTCCGGCCGCAGCAGCACGACGATGCCGGCGCCTTCCCGCGCAATGCGTTGCATCGCCCCGCGCAGCGACCAGCTGTGGCTGGCCTCGACCTCGCCGATCAGGTCGCGCACGGTGTCCTCGAGGTGCACGCGCACCAGCGGTGCACCCTGTGCCGTCGGGTTGCCGCACACGAGCGCGAGGTGCACGGTGCCGTTGACGTGGTCTTCGTAGCAGACCAGGCGGAAGGGGCCGAACTCGGTGGCAATGTCGCGCTCGGCGATGCGCTCGACCGAACGCTCCTTCTCGAGCCGGTAACGGATCAGGTCGGCGATCGTGCCGATCTTGATGCCGTGTTCGCGCGCGAACTTCTCGAGGTCGGGCCGGCGCGCCATCGTGCCGTCGTCGTTCAGGATCTCGACGATCACCGCGGCGGGCTCGAGTCCCGCGAGTCGTGCGAGGTCGCAGCCGGCCTCGGTGTGGCCGGCGCGCGTGAGCACGCCGCCCGGCTGCGCCATGAGCGGAAAGATGTGACCCGGCTGTCGCAGGTCGTCCGATCGCGCACTGGCGGCGACGGCCGTGCGGATCGTGTGTGCGCGGTCGTACGCCGAGATGCCCGTGGTGACGCCCTCCGCCGCCTCGATCGAGACGGTGAAGTTCGTGCGCTGGTCGAGGTTGGTGTCGCTGACCATCAGCGGCAGGCGCAGCTGCCGACAGCGATCACGGGTCAGCGTGAGGCAGATCAGGCCGCGGCCGTACCGCGCCATGAAGTTCACGTCCTCGGGCCGCACGAGCGTCGCGGCCATGATCAGGTCGCCCTCGTTCTCGCGATCCTCGTCGTCCATGATCACGACCATCCGGCCCCTGCCGATGTCTTCGAGGATCTCGTCGATCGAATTCAACGAACTCATGAGGTGATGCGCCCAGGCAATTGATTCTACTATAGTATTTTAAGACCGGAATTCGACACGGTCCGTTTGCTGCGGTGCGCAGTTTAGCAGGCTGCAGGAACCGACGCGGCTCAGCCCGCGTCGGTGCCGGCGGTCATGCGCTCGACGTAGCGCGCGATGATGTCGACCTCGAGATTCACGCGGCTGCCGGCCTGCAGCGCGCCGAGTGTCGTCACGCCGAGCGTATGGGGCACGAGGTTGACGTCGAAACGATCCCGGTCGACACCGTTGACGGTCAGGCTCACGCCGTCGATGCAGATCGAGCCCTTGCGGGCCACGTAGCGCGCCAGGTCCGGAGGCACGCGAAACACCATGCGCACCGACCGTGCATCGTCGTGCCGCGCGACGACCTCCCCGACGCCGTCGACGTGGCCGGTCACGTAATGTCCGCCGAGCGGCTGCCCGGCGAGCAGTGCCTTCTCGAGGTTCACGCGCGCGCCGACCTGCCAGTCGCGAAGCGTCGTGAGCGACAGCGTCTCGCGCGACACGTCGGCGGTGAAGCTCGTCCGGTCGAACGCGGTGGCCGTGAGGCACACGCCGTTCACGGCAATGCTGCCGCCGGGCGCGACGTCTTCGAGCGTGACGCTGCCCGTGTCGAACACGACCGTGACGTCGCCGCCGCGGGGCTCGATGGCCCGGACCGTACCCACGCCCTGCACGATGCCGGTGAACATCAGCGGCGGTCCTCCACGGGACGCAGCGTGACTCGCAAATCCGATCCGACCATGCGCACGTCGGCATACGTGAACCGGGACCGGTGCTCGAGCGACCGCAGCGGTTGCGGCAGTGCGAACGATGGGCGCCCCGTGTCACCGAGCACGGTCGGCGCAAGGTAGACCACGATTTCGTCGGCGAGCCCGGCCGCGACGAAGCTGCCGGCGAGACGTGCGCCGGACTCGACCAGCACCTCGTTGCAGTTGCGCTCGGCCAGCCGCTCGAGCGCGATGGCCGGATCGAGCCGTCCGTGCGCATCGACAGGCAGCAGTTCCAGCTCGAATTGCAACTGGCTGCGGATGCCGTGCGCCTGCAATTGGGCGCCGCCGGCCTGGCTCGTCAGCAGCAGCGTGGCGTGCTCGTCGTTGGCGACCCTGGCGCGCGGCGGCAACTGGCCACGCGCGTCGAAGACGACGCGCAACGGCACGCGGCCGTGCGTCTCGAACCGCGCATCACGCAAGGTGAGCGCGGGATCGTCCGCGAGCACGGTGCCGATGCCGGTCAGCACCGCCGAGGCCCGGGCGCGCAGCCTTTGCACGTCGGCACGCGCAGCAGGACTGGTGATCCATTTGCTCGAGCCGTCGGCGAGCGCGGTGCGCCCGTCGATGCTCGAGCCCAGCTTGACGGTCACCCACGGCCGGCCGCGAGTCATGCGCGACACGAAACCGCGATTGAGTTCCGCGGCCTCCGGGCCGAGCAGGCCGACGGCGATGTCGATGCCCGCCTCGCGCATCCGGCGCATGCCCGCGCCTGCGACGCGCGGGTTCGGGTCCGTCATCGCGACGACGACGCGCTTCGGGGCGGCCGCGACCACGGCGTCGACGCAAGGTGGCGTGCGCCCATGATGCGCACAGGGCTCCAGCGTGACGTAGGCGGTACCGCCGCGTTCGCGACCCTGCGATTCGCGCAAGGCCAGCACCTCCGCGTGTGGCTCGCCGGCGCGCCGGTGCCACCCCTCGCCCACGACCTTACCGGCCGGATCGAGCACCACGCAGCCGACGGCCGGGTTCGGCGCGGTCGA
>DASUYI010000299.1:0-5377 GCA_036377475.1 Steroidobacteraceae bacterium
GCGCGACCAGGTGCTCGAAGGCGACCTCGTGCTGCTCGGCGGGGGCGATCCGTTCATGACGGCCGAGCGCTGGTGGGGCTTCGTGAACGGCCTGCGGCAGGCTGGCGTGCAGCGCATCGCCGGCGACGTGATCATCGACAATACGCATTTCGCCCCGCAGGGCGACGACCGCGCGGCGTTCGACAACCGGCCCTACAACACCTACAACGTGCTGCCGGATGCGCTGCTCGTGAACTTCCAGACGGTCACGATCAACGCCGTGCCCGACGTCGCGACCAGCACCGTGCGCGCGAGCGCCAATCCCTGGCCGGCGAACCTCGCACTCGACAGCAACGTGCGACTCGATGCCGGGCCGTGTCGTCGCGGCTCGGGCGGCATCTCGATCGGCATGCCCGAAGGCGCGATGGGCAATCGCGTCGTGCTCTCGGGTCGCTATGCCGCAGGGTGCGGACAGTTTTCGACGTCGCGCGCGGTGATGAAACCGCCGGAGTATGCGTTCGGGCTGTTCAAGACGTTCTGGCAGCAGGCCGGCGGAACGCTCGGCGGCGGCATGCGACTCGAGACGTTGCCGGCCGACGCCAAACTGCTGTACTCGCACGAATCACTGACGCTGGCCGAGGTGATCCGGCTCGTCAACAAGTACTCGAGCAATGCGATGGCACGCTCGGTCTACCTGACGCTCGCCGCCGAGCGCTACCCGGACCGTCCCGCGACGACGATGGCGAGTCGCGAGGCGATCCTCGAGTTCCTCGCGAGCCACGACATCAAGATCCCCGACCTCGTCATCGAGAACGGCTCCGGGCTGTCGCGCAACGAGCGGATCACGGCGGCCGGCCTCGCCGACGTGCTGCTCGTCGCCTGGACGAGCCAGTACATGCCGGAGTTCGCGGCATCGCTGCCGCTCTCGGCCACGGACGGCACGCTCAAGCGCCGGTTTCGTGCGCCCGAAATGCAGGGCCGCCTGCGCATGAAGACCGGCACGCTCAGCGACGTGACGGCGCTCGCAGGCTACGTCAGTGCCGCGAGCGGCCGCACCTTCGTGACGGTCGTGCTCCTCAACCACGCCACCGCGTCGCAGGGCGCCGGCGAGGCGATCCAGACCGCGCTCGTCGAATGGGTCTTCGGTCAGTAGCCCAGGGAACCTCCGAGGTTCCTAATCCTTTGGTCGAATGCGGGCGGCCGCGACCGGAGGCGCCGCTATACTCGGCCTCCCGGTTGTCCCCGACGGCCATGGCCTACGACACGAACAACGTCTTTGCCCGGATCCTGCGTGGCGAAATCCCGGCCCACAAGGTGTTCGAGGACGACCGCACGCTCGCGTTCATGGACGTGATGCCGCAGGCCGATGGTCACGCGCTCGTGATCCCGAAGCATCCGGCCGAGAACCTGTTCGACCTGCCCGCCGAGCACCTCGAGGCGACGATCCGCACGACGCAACGCGTCGCACGGGCGGTGAAGAAAGCCTTCGACGCACCCGGGATCATGATCGCGCAGTTGAACGGCCCTGCCGCCGGGCAGAGCGTGTTCCACGTCCATTTTCACGTTGTGCCGCGCCACGCCGGCATCGACCTGCGCTTCCACGCGCGGGACATGGCCGACCCGGCGCGGCTGAGGGAGCATGCCGAGCGCGTGCGCGCGGCGCTCCAGTGACATCGACCGGTCCGTAGCAGCGCCCCGCCGGGCGGGGGACGAAGGGAGATTCGACCATGCACAAGGCCCTGTACGACGTGCCCGCGGAATTCGCCGCCCGCGCCCGCTATCGCAAGGACGACTACGAAAAGCTCTACGCCGAGTCGGTCGCCGACTCCGAGGCGTTCTGGGCGCGCATGGGCCTGCGGCTCGACTGGGCGAAGCCGTACACGAAGGTCAAGGACGTCAGCTTCGATGCCGGGGATTTCCGCATCCGCTGGTTCCACGACGGCAAGCTCAACGTCGCCTGGAACTGCCTCGACCGCCACCTCGCCACGCGGGGCGACAAGGTCGCCTTCGTCCACGAAGGGGACGACCCGAACGAGTCGGCGAAGATCACGTACCGCGAGCTGCATCGACGCGTCTGCAAGCTCGCCAACGCGTTGAAGAGCCTCGGCGTCGGCAAGGGCGACCGCGTCACGATCTACCTGCCGATGATTCCGGAGGCGGGCGTCGCGATGCTCGCGTGCGCCCGGATCGGCGCCATCCATTCGGTCGTCTTCGGGGGCTTCTCGCCCGATTCACTCGCGGGCCGCATCGCCGACTGCGGCTCGAGCATAGTGATCACCGCCGACGAAGGCATGCGTGGCGGCAAGAAGGTGCCGCTCAAGGCGAACGTCGACCAGGCGCTCTCGTCGCCGGGCACCGAGACCGTCAAGCACGTGCTCGTCGTCAAGCGCACGGGTGCACCGGTCGCGATGTACCAGCGCGACCAGTGGTACTCGGAGCTCGTCGACGCGCAGCGCGACGAATGCCCGTGCGAGCCGATGGACGCCGAGGACCCGTTGTTCATTCTTTACACGTCGGGCTCCACCGGCAAGCCGAAAGGCGTGCTGCACACGACCGGCGGTTACCTCGTCTACGCGTCGCTCACGCACGAAGCTGTGTTCGACCTGCGCGAGGACGACGTCTACTGGTGCACCGCCGACGTCGGCTGGGTGACCGGCCACAGCTACGTGGTCTACGGCCCGCTCGCGAACGGCGCGACCTCGGTGGTGTTCGAAGGCGTGCCGAACTTCCCGGACCCGGGCCGGTTCTGGCAGGTCTGCGACAAGCACAAGGTCACGATCTTCTACACGGCGCCCACGGCGCTGCGCGCGCTGATGCGCGAGGGCGACGGCCCGGTCAGGAAGCATTCGCGGTCGAGCCTGCGACTGCTCGGAACCGTCGGCGAGCCGATCAATCCGGAAGCGTGGGAGTGGTATCACCGCGTCGTCGGCGACGGCCGCTGCCCGATCGTCGACACGTGGTGGCAGACCGAGACCGGCGGCATCCTGATCACCCCGTTGCCGGGCGCGATCGGACAGAAGCCCGGCTCCGCGACCAAGCCGTTTTTCGGCGTGCAGCCCGCGATCGTCGACAACGACGGCCACACCCTCGAAGGCGTCTGCGAGGGCAACCTCGTGCTGGTCGACAGCTGGCCCGGCCAGATGCGCACGGTGTTCGGCGACCACCAGCGGTTCATCGACACGTACTTCCGCACGTTCCCGGGCAAGTATTTCACCGGCGACGGCGCGAAGCGCGACGCGGACGGCTACTACTGGATCACCGGTCGAGTGGACGACGTGCTCAACGTCGCGGGGCATCGCCTCGGCACGGCGGAAATCGAGAGTGCGCTCGTCGCGCACCACCTCGTCGCCGAGGCCGCAGTCGTCGGCTGCCCGCACGACATCAAGGGCCAGGGCATCTACGCGTACGTGACACTCGTGCTCGACGCCGAACCGACGGAGCAACTGCGCAAGGAGTTGCGTGACTGGGTGCGGCGCGAGATCGGACCGATCGCGACGCCGGACTACATCCAGTGGGCACCCGGGTTGCCGAAGACGCGATCGGGCAAGATCATGCGCCGAATCCTGCGCAAGATCGCCGCGAACGAGGCCGAACAGCTGGGCGACATCTCGACGCTCGCCGACCCGAGCGTCGTCGCACAGCTCGTCGACAACCGCCTGGTACGCGCCTGATCAACGCCTGAAAGAACGCCCCCTGTCGCGGACGCGGCAGGGGGCGTTTCGTTTCGTTGCACCGGCGCGCCGTCATCGACGCGCGGAGTGCGGTCAGGCGTCAGGGATTGCGTTTCTTGCGCTCGATTTCCTCGCGCGCCTCGTCCTTGATGCCACCGATGGCGTTCTCGGCGCGACCCTTGACCTGGTCGAGCTGCCCTTCGCGACGCAGCTTCTCGTCACCGACGGCCTTGCCGACGCCTTCCTTGATCTTGCCGCCGATGTTCTTGGCGGCGCCTTCCACGCGATCTTCGTCCATGAGATCCCTCCAGTTGCCATTCGAGGCAGCGACCGCAGCGCGGCGCTCACCGAGGGTTTGGACCGATCCGAAGCGCAGAGTTCACCGCGCGCTTCGTGCGGGACCTTTCCGACGTCGAATCTCGCGTGCGACGCTTGTCATCCCGCGAGATCGTCGAGCACGGGACACTCCGGTCGTGAATCCCCGTGGCACCGCTGCGCCAGCTCGCGCAGCGTGCGCTGCATCGATTGCATGTCCGCGATCTTGCGTTCGAGCTCGGCGATCTGCGACTGCGCCAGGCGCTTGACGTCGCGACTCGCGCGGCGGGGATCGCTCCAGAGGCTCAGCAGTTCGCCGATGTCCCGGATCGAGAATCCGAGCGAGCGTGCGCGCCGAATGAAACGCAGCCGATGCAGGTCGGCCTCGCCGTACAGCCGGTACCCGGCGAACGTCCGGTTCGCGGCCGGGACCAGCCCGATCTCCTCGTAGTGCCGGATCATCTTGGCGGAGACACCGGTCAGCTTCGAGGCTGCGCCGATGTTGTGATACCCGTCGCGTCGCGCCTCGGCGAGTTCGGGCCGCGACTGCTTCGGGATCCTGCGCATCGCATGCCCTCCCGTCACCGCGCCGTCCGCGGCGTCCAGCGCCGCAGCAGCAGCGTGTTCGACACGACGCTCACGCTCGAGAACGCCATGGCCGCGCCCGCGACGACGGGGTTCAGCAGTCCGGCGGCCGCGAGCGGAATGCCGACGACGTTGTAGACGAACGCCCAGAACAGGTTCTGGTGGATCTTGCGCGTGGTGCGACGCGAGATGTCGATCGCGTCGGCGACCAGTCGGGGATCCGGGCGCATCAGAGTCACGCCGGCCGCGTGCATCGCGACGTCCGTGCCGCTGCCCATCGCGAAGCCGACATCGGCGGCGGCGAGCGCGGGCGCGTCGTTGACACCGTCGCCGACCATGGCGACCGAACCTCCGGCCCGCAGGCGCTCGACGACGGCCGCCTTGTCGCCGGGCAGCACCTCGGCGATCACGTCCTCCGCGGCGATGCCCACGTACTGCGCGACAGCCCGGGCCGCGCCGCGGTTGTCACCCGACACCATGACGGTGCGCAGCCCGAGCGCGTGCAGTGACGCGACCGCTGCGCGCGCCGTCGATCGCGGCGCGTCACCGAACACGAGCAACCCGAGCAGGCACGGGCCGCCTTCGCGACGCTCGATCACCCACGACACGGTGCGCCCCTGCGACTCGTACTCGACGCGCACGAGCGCATGATCAGCGACGTCGAGCCCGGTCGCGTGCACGAGTCGTTCGTTGCCGAGCAGCAGGTCGCGTCCGTCGATGCGCGCCTCGACGCCGGTTCCCGCGAGCACGGTGACTCGCTCGACGGTCACCGGTCTTACCGAACGCTCGCGAGCGGCACCGAGCACGGCGGAAGCGAGCGGGTGGCT
>DASUYI010000300.1:0-3901 GCA_036377475.1 Steroidobacteraceae bacterium
GCCGCATCGCCTCCGCCAGCCTCAGCGGATCGTGGTCGTCCTCGAAGTCACGGCGCATCTGCTGGAAATGACTGCAGAGTTCGAGGGTGCGCAGGGCCTGGTGCGCGTCGTAGGCAGAGAGTTCCGGACGACGTGGCATGCGACGGCACCTTATGTTTCGTTGCTCGGCCCTGGGTGTCGCGTGCCAGATTGCAAGTTTTGCGCCACGTTGGTGCAATGCCTGTACCGACAAAGACTTGAGTCATGGAACCGTCACAGTGGTCCGTCCTCGCGACCCGAAGTGTAAAACCGGCCGACGCCATTTGACGGTGACACCGGGCGGCCCGTACGGTCGGCCGGTCGCCCGCCCCGCCAAGGGCGGGCCAGTGCCACGCGCGTGACGCGCTCCGGTGTTCGCATTGCCGCACCCTAGTCCCAACACCTCGAGGCGCGACCGACTCCTGCTGCCGATGCAGGGGTTCGCCTGGGCGGGGTTGCTGCTGACGTTGCTGTTCACGTTCGGGTACTGGCGCTACACGGACGTCGACCTCGACCGGCGTATCGACGAACGCTTCCGGCAACTCGCCCAACGCCAGGTGGACGCGCTGGTCGAGAGGATGCACGCGCACGAGCGTGTGCTCCGTGGCGCGCGCGGCCTGTTCGCGGCGAGCGAGGTCGTGAGCCGCGAGGAGTGGCGCGCATACCTCGAGAACCTCGATCTCGAAGCATCCTTGCCGGGTGCGCAGGGCACGGGTTTCGCCGTGGTGGTGCCGCGTGTGGCGCGGGAGGCGCACGAGCAGGCCGTGCGGGCCGAGGGCTTTCCCAACTACGCGATCAAGCCCCCGGGCGAACGGGATCCCTATTCGAGCATCGTGTACCTCGAGCCGTTTTCGGGTCGGAACCTCCGGGCGTTCGGCTACGACATGTATTCCGATCCGACGCGACGCGTCGCCATGGATCGGGCCCGCGATACCGGCGAGCCGGCGATGACTCACAAAGTCAAACTGGTGCAGGAAACGGACGAGCACGTGCAGGCCGGATTCCTGATCTACCTGCCCGTGTATGCCCGCGACAGGCCCATCCGCACGCCGAAGGAGCGTCGCGCGGCGCTGCTCGGGTGGGTGTACAGCCCGTATCGCGCCGCGGACCTGATGGGCTCCGTGTTCCGGCAGTTTGCCGGCGACGCGGAGGTCGAGATCTTCGACGGCCCGCCCGAGCCGCAGAACCTGCTGTATGCCACGCCCGGCGCCAGGCGCAAAGCCGACCATGGCACGCGCTTCACCCTCGAAGTCGCCGGCATCGAGTGGACCGCGCGGTTCCGCAGCAGCGCGGCCTTCGAGGCGCGCACCGACCGGTTCGAGTCACGACTCGTCCTGCTGAGCGGGGTGTTGCTGAGCCTGCTGGTCTTTTCGCTGCTGTTCGCCGAGGCGGGTCATCGCGCGCGGTTGGAGGCCCAGGTGCGCGAACGCACGATCGAGTTCGAGCACGCGCGCGACGACGCAGAGAGCGCGAGCCGGGCCAAGAGTGCGTTCCTCGCGACGGTGAGCCACGAGTTGCGCACGCCGCTCAACGCGATCATCGGCTTCAGTTCGATCCTGCTGCAGGACGGCCTGAACTCTGAGCAGCGCAAGCAGCTCGGCATCATCAACCGCTCGGGCCTGCAGCTGCTGGACCTGATCAAGGAAATCCTCGACATCACGAGCATCGAGGCCGGGCACCTCTCGATGCACCTGGAGCCGGTGAACCTGCGTCACGTGCTCGAGGAGCAGTGCGAGGTGTTGCAGGTGCAGGCCCGGGAAGGCGGTCTCTACCTGCGGCTCGAGGATTGCGACCCGTCCTTGACGGTGCTGGCGGACCAGGGTCGCCTGAGCCAGGTCGTGCGCAACCTGCTCTCGAACGCGGTCAAGTTCACCGACCGCGGCGGCGTGACCGTGCGCGGCCGCGTCGTGGGCAACGAGGTCACGGTCGAGGTCCAGGACACCGGCATCGGCATCCCGGCCGAGCAGCAGGCGTCGCTGTTCATTCCGTTTAAGCGGGGCGACCAGCAGCGCCCCTATCGGCCGGGAACGGGCCTCGGGCTCGCGATCAGCCGACGCCTGGTCGAGGCGATGGCGGGCCAGATCGGGTTCGAGAGCGTGGTCGGGCAGGGCAGCCGCTTCTGGTTCACGCTGCCGCGCGCGGCGCAGGAACGCCGCGTGGCCTGAGCCTCAGATCTCGCCGCGCCGCGCGAACCGCGCGATGTGCTCGCCGGCGCGGAACGCGAGCGCCATGATCGTCATCGTGGGCTGGCCGCGGCCGGAGGTCACGAAACTCGAGCCGTCGCAGACGAACAGGTTCGGCACGTCGTGCGCGCGGTGATAGCGGTCGACCACCGAGGTGCGCGGGTCGTTGCCCATGCGGGCGGTGCCGAGCAGGTGCGGGCTGCCGACGGCCTCGACGACCGGGTCCTTCCAGACCTCGAGCGCACCGGCCGCCTGCAGGATTTCCACGCCACGATCCTGCAGGAACCGCGCGAAGACCAGGTCGTCGGGGTGATCGCGGTAGGTCACGCGCAGCGCCGGCAGTCCCCACGCGTCCTCGAGCGCGGGGTCGAGGTCGACGCGATTGGAGGCGAGCGGCAGCGACGTGCCGTGCGTCGCGATGACCATCGCGCGCGGCATCGCCTCGAGCAATTCCTTGAGCGGCGCACCCCAGCGCTTCCCGGGCGGGGGCACAAACGCGGCCCACGCCATCGGCATCGGCCCGCTGCGCGCATCGAGCCCGCCGCCGCCGTAGAAGCCGCGCTTCGGATCGGTCTCGTAAAAGTCGTGCAGGATGCGCGTCACCTGCACGCTCTTGAACTCGTTGAGCTCATGCTCGAACAGCGCGTGCACCTGCGCGTAGGTGTTGAACATGAGGTTGCGCCCGACCATGCCGCTCGAGTTCGCGAGGCCGTCGGGGTGCTTCGCGTCCGCCGACATCAGCAGCAGGCGCGCCGACTCGGCGCCATTGGCGCAGACGGCGACCGCGCGGGCTTTCTGGAAACGTTCGCGCCTCTGCGCATCGAAATAGGCGACGCCGGTCACCCGGCCCGCCCGACCGGTCTCGATGCGCGCGACGTAGCTCGACGGCCGGATCTCGCACAGACCGGTCGCCTCGGCGTCCGGCAGCGTCGTGTAGAGCGCCGAGGACTTCGCGCGCATCTCGCAGCCGTAGCCGATGCAGAAGCCGCAGTGCTGGCAGGCCGGACGGTCGTGATAGGGCACCGAGGCGATCGCCATCGGTGCGGGAAACGGGTGCAGGCCGAGCTTGCGCGCGCCGCGTTCGAACAACACGCCGGAGGATTTCACCGGCAATGGCGGCATCGGGTAGGGCTTGCTGCGCGGGGGATCGAACGGGCTCGCGGCCGCGAGGCCGGAGACGCCGACGTCCCACTCGACCTTCGTGTAGTAGGGCTCGAGTTCGGCGTAGGTGAGCGGCCAGTCGTCGAACGTCGTGCCGGGCATCGCGCCGAGCCGGCTGCGTTCGTCGAAGTCCACTTCGTGGAAGCGCCAGAAGTTGCCGGTGAAGTGGTTGCTGCTGCCGCCGACCATCGGCGCGTACCAGGCGGCCGGAAAGTCCCGGACCCGCCGGGCGGGCTCGCTCGCCGAATTGCGGAAGGTCTGCGGGTTCGTTTCGAGCTTGTTGCTCAGGCCCAGGTTCAACCAGGTGTCGAATTCGTCGTGGCCGAAGTCCGCGGCCGTGAACCGTGGACCCTGCTCGAGCACGAGCACGGTGAGCCCGGCCCGTGACAACTCGCGTGCCATGACGCCACCAGCGGCGCCGGACCCGACCACGACGAAGTCCACGGTCTCGTTCGGACCGAAACGTCGGCCGGTCATGTCTGGCGATCCGGCTTCTTTCCCACTGGCGGGGTGAAACCCTGGTAGCCCGCGTCGTAGTG
>DASUYI010000301.1:0-5701 GCA_036377475.1 Steroidobacteraceae bacterium
GCGACCGAAGAGCCGCGCGTGCACGCTGGTGTCGGTCGGAGCGTCGTGGACGAAGCAGACGCGAAGAGGTTTCCAGTCCGGCCCGAGGAAACTGCGCATCGTCTTGAACATCAGGGCCACGGCGAGCTCGGTGGCCTGTCGTACCGGCACGACTTGGCCGACGAGAATTTCCTCGCGCACGATCGCAACGTCGCCCGACTCCTCGACGGAAATGGAGAGCGACTCGTTGAGGATGCGCGCGTAGTGCGCCAGTGCGGTCACGGCGTCGCGCAGCGTCTTCTGCTCCCGCGCGAACATTCCCAGCGGACCGAGGCTCGAGATCTTGCGCGCTTCCGCCATGCGCAGGCCGAAGGCCTCGACGCCGGTGCGCGCTGCCGCCGCTTCCAGCAGGCGACAGACCGATTCGCTCGGCACCATCGAGTCCGGCTCGTCCAGGCATCCCCGCGGCAGCCCGAACTCGTGGAGCAGGGCCATGGGGTCCAGCCCGGCCTCCCGCGCCACCTCCGGGAAGCTGGTCAGGCTGCCACTGCGGCTGAAGTACGGCATCGGCCCCCCTGTCCCGAGATGATAAGCCGGTGTCCCGCAGGGTCAACGGCCGCAGGGCGTCTTGCATCGATAGTCGCGCCCCACGCAGGGGGAGACGGTGGTTCGGGCAGCGCTCGGACCCGCGCGGTCTCCTTTTCGACGGATCACGCGGGGTCACGATGGGAACGGGCGGCCTACAGCCAGGTGCGAATCACGACGAGGAGCAGGGGCTTCCCTCGCGTCGCCATGCCTGGTTCGTCTTCGTGGTGCTCGTGCTGCTGATGGTCATCGACTACGTCGACCGCCAGGTCGTCGTGTCCATGTTTCCGCACCTGCGGGCGCAGTGGAACCTCTCCGACCGGCAACTCGGCAGCCTCGTCTCGATCGTCTCCGTCGTCGTCGCGCTCGCGACGGTGCCGCTCTCGCTGCTGGCGGACCGGTGGAGCCGGGTCCGGAGCATCGTGGTCATGGCCGTCGTCTGGAGCCTCGCGAGCATCGCCTGCGCGTTCGCCCGTGACTACGACCACCTCCTCGTCGCGCGTGGGTTCGTCGGCCTCGGCGAGGCCGCCTACGGGGCGGCCGGCGCGGCATTGCTCGCGAGCATCTTTCCGGCCCGACTGCGCAGCACGGTGCTCGGCGCATTCCTGTCGGCCGGCCTCGTCGGCTCAGTCGTGGGCGTGATGCTCGGCGGCGTGATCGCGGAGCGGTGGGGCTGGCGGGCCGGGTTCGGTCTCGTCGGAGTGCCCGGGCTCGTGCTCGCCCTGCTGGTCTGGCTGGTCGTCCGCGACGAGGGCGCGATGGCCGCCCCGAAAGCCTCGGGCGTCGCCACGCCGGTGCCGCTGCGGCAGGTGGTCGCGCAGTTGCTGCGGCCGCGCACGGTGTCGTACACCTGCGTCGGCGCCGGACTGCAGTTGCTCGTGGTGTCGTCGATCTGGGCCTGGGCGCCGAGCTATTTCAATCGCCACTACGGCCTCGCGCCGGACGTCGCCGGGATCCGGACGGGCCTCGTGGTGCTTCTCGGCGCCGTTGGCTCCGTCGGCTGGAGCGTCCTCGCCGACCGTCTCGCGCGGCGCGATGCGCGCGCACGCCTGTACGTCCCTGCCGCGGTCGCCGTCGCGACGGCGGTGTGCATGTGCAGCGCGTTCGGGCTCGCGGCCCCGGGCCCGGTGCAATTCGCGCTGATCCTCGCCGGTGGCACCGTGATGACCGGCACCATCGGCGCCGTCGCGGCCGTCGTCGTCGATGTGGTCAACCCCACCTTGCGTGCCACCGCCGCGGCCGTCCTGTCGCTCACGCAGAACCTGATCGGCCTTGCGGCCGGCCCGCTGCTCGTCGGCCTGCTCTCGGATGCGTACGGGCTCACCTTCGCGCTCTCCGTCGTGCCGCTCTGCTGCCTGCTCGCGGCCGGCATGTTTGTCACCGCCGCGCGCTCGTACGCGGCGGATCTGGACCGTGCGTCGACCGCAGCCGTCGAGACGAGCCGACCTTACGTGCAGAACCGTCTCCGGGAGGAATTGTCATGAACTTCATCGATGGGTCGCTGTTTCCCGAGCATCAGGAAAAGCTCGTGATCACCGTGGCGCCGTACGGCCCCGAGTGGATGCCCGCGGATTTTCCCGAAGACATCCCCCTGACCATGGAGCAGCAGGTCCAGAAGGCGGTCGACTGCTACAACGCCGGCGCCACGGTGCTGCACCTGCACGTCCGCGAACTCGACGGCAAGGGCAGCAAGTGGCTCTCGAAGTTCAACGAGCTGATCGCCGGCATCCGGGCCCGTGCGCCGGAGCTGATCATCCAGGTCGGGGGCTCGATCTCGTTTGCGCCGGAGAACGACGGCGACGTAGCGCGGTGGCTCAGCGACGACACGCGCCACCTGCTGGCCGAGCTTACGCCGCGGCCGGACCAGGTCACGATCGCGATCAACACGAACCAGATGAACATCGTCGAGCAGATGTGCGACGCGGACCTCGCCGGCACCTCGCTCGCCGAGCCCACGATGTACCGGGCCTACCGCGAGATGACGATCCCGGCCGGCCCGGAGTGGGTCGAGGAACACATCCGGCGCCTGAGCGCGAACGGCATCCAGACGCACTTCCAGCTTGCCAACGTCTGCCAGCTCGAGACCGTCGAGCGCATGATGCGCCGCGGCGCCTGCAACGTGCCGCTGATCCTGACCTGGGTCGCGATCGGCGGCGGATTCGACGCGCCGAACATCTACAACCTCGCGAACTTCGTGCGTGCCGTGCCGGATGGCGCGGTGCTCACGCTCGAGACCTCGATGCTGAACGTGCTGCCGATCAACACGATCGCGATCGCGCTTGGCCTGCACGTCCGCTGCGGCATCGAGGACAACATCTGGACGCAGGACCGCTCGCGCCGGATGGGCTCCGTCGAGCAGGTCGAGCAACTCGTGCGCATCTCGCGGGAACTCGGCCGCGACGTGGCGAACGCCCGCGAGGCGCGTCGCATCTACAAGCTCGGCACGTTCTACGGGGACGCCGACGAAACGCTGCGCGAGAACGGCTTTGCGCCGAACCGCCAGCCCGCCGTGCGCCAGGTTCCCCTGCGCGCAACGGCCTGACGAGGGACGGAGTCATCATGGCAAAGGCCATCCGCCTGCACCGCACCGGCGCGCCCGAGGTGCTGCAACTGGAAAACGTCGAGGTGGGCGCACCGGGTCCCGGGCAGGTGCGTCTGCGACAAGCCGCGGTCGGGCTCAATTTTGCCGACACGTACTTCCGGACGGGCCTGTATCCCGTGCCGCTGCCGGCAGGCATGGGCGTGGAAGCGTCCGGCGTGGTCGACGCCGTCGGCGACGGCGTGACGAACGTGCAACCGGGCGACCGCGTGACGTACACGGGATTCGTCAACACGCTCGGCGCTTACGCGACGGAACGCCTGATGCCGGCCGCGCCGCTGATCCGGCTGCCCGCGGCGATCAGTTTCGAGACCGCGGCGGCCATGACGATGCGGGGGCTGACCGCCGCGTACCTCTTGCGGCGGCTCTGGCCGTTGCAGTCCGGCGACTGGATCCTGCTGCACGCCGCGGCGGGAGGGGTCGGACTGATCGTGTCGCAGTGGGCGAAGCTGCTCGGGCTCAACGTCATCGGCACCGTGTCGTCGGAGTCCAAGGCACAGATCGCGCATGCGCACGGTTGTGACCACGTGATCCTGTACCACAAGGAAAACGTCGCGACGCGCGTCCGCGAGATCACGTACGGCGCCGGCGTGCGTGTCGTCTACGACAGCGTCGGCCGCGACACGTTCGCCGGCTCGATCGATTCGCTGCAGCGGCGCGGGCTGCTCGTCTGCGTCGGCACTGCCTCGGGTCCCACTCCGCCGATCGAAGCGATGCAGCTCGCGATGAAGGGTTCGTTGTTCGTGACGCGACCGGCGCTGGCCGATTACATCGCCGACCCGCGCGAAAAGGCGGCGCTTGCCGAGGAAGTATTCGGGCTGGTCGCCACGGGTCGCATCCGGATCGAGATCAACCAGCGATACCTGCTCGAGGAAGCGGCGCGGGCCCACCGCGACCTCGAGGCCCGGAAGACGACGGGCTCGTCGATTTTCGTCGTCTGAGGTTGCACATGGCGAACCAGGTTTACGAAGCACCGGCGCTCGTCCGCGGCAGCAGTCTCGGGTCCGTCCAGGTCGAGCCGCTGACCTGCCGGATCGGTGCGCGGCTGTGGAACGTGCACCTCGGCGACGCCGCGCGGGACGACGCGCTCTTCGCCGAGATCAAGGCGCTGCTGCTCAAGTTCAAGGTGCTGTTTCTGCGCGACCAGGACATCACCCGCGCCGAGCACGTCGCGTTCGCGCGTCGCTTCGGCGAGCTCGAGGACCACCCGGTCGCGGGCAGCGATCCGGACCATCCGGGCCTGGTCCGCATCTACAAGGACCTGGATTCGCCGCCCGAGCATTACGAAAACGCCTGGCATTGCGACGCCACCTGGCGTGAGGCGCCGCCGATGGGATGCGTGCTGCGCTGTGTCGCAACTCCCGACGTCGGCGGCGACACGATCTGGGCGAACATGGCGGCCGCTTACGACGACCTGCCTGCGCACGTGAAGACGCAGATCGACGGCCTGCACGCGCGGCACAGCATCGAGGCGACCTTCGGCGCGAAGCTGCCGATCGAGCAGCGGCACGCGCTCAAGGCGCGGTTCCCGGACGCGGAGCACCCCGTCGTTCGCACGCACCCGGAGACGGGCGAGAAAGTGCTGTTCGTGAACGCCTTTACGACGCACATCGTCGATTTCCACACGCCGGCAAACGTCCGGCACGGACAGGACTACTCCCCGGGCGCCAGCCACCTGCTCGAATACCTGATCGGGCGGGCCGGCATTCCCGACTACCAGGTGCGGTGGCGCTGGACGAAGGACAGCGTCGCGATCTGGGACAACCGCTGCACGCAGCACTACGCCGTCCAGGACTACTGGCCAGCCGTGCGCCGGATGGAGCGCGCCGGCATCGTCGGCGACAGGCCGTACTAACCATCGGGCGGATGTCGCACCCGGTGAGGCATTGCCTCGCCGCGGGCGAACGATGGCCCGAAATCACTGAGTTCAACGTTCACTGCGGCGTCACGAGCGCCGCGCTTCCGCAAACGCACACGCGTGGGGGATACGAGATGAAGAGGATTGGGATCACGTCGGTGGCCGCGGCCGTGGCGGCCGTGCTGGCAACGGGACACACCGCCCGGGCACAGGACGCGGGCACGCCCGGGCTCGACACCGGGACCGGTATCGAGGAGATCGTCGTCACGGCGCAGCGACGCGAGGAGAGCATCCAGGACGTGCCGCTCTCGGTGCAGGCGTTCACCGGCGAGACGCTCGTCGAAGCCGGCATCAGCAGCGTGCTGGACCTGCCGCGGCTTGCGCCCAACTTCAACGCGATGCGCGGCACGCAGACCGCCAACGTGCGGCTGAGCATCCGCGGCGTCGGTGCGTCGAGCAACAGCGCGATCGACCCGAGCATCGGCACGTTCGTCGACGGCGTGTACGTGCCACGTCCCGGGTCGCTGTTCGGCGCGATGAACGACATTTCGAGCGCGGAAGTGCTGCGCGGCCCGCAGGGGACGCTGTTCGGCCGCAACTCCACGGTCGGGGCCGTGATGCTGCGCTCCGCCGATCCGCAGGACCAGTTCGAGGGCAGCGCCGAGCTGACCTACGGCAAT
>DASUYI010000302.1:0-3237 GCA_036377475.1 Steroidobacteraceae bacterium
TCGACCGCGAGGTCGTCGAATGCGACCTCACGCTGTTCACCCTCGCTGCGCAGCGACTTGACCGTCGCGATGCGTTTCGCGACTTCGTCCTCGCCGACGATGACCGCGTAGCGTGCGCCGCTCTTGTCGGCCCGCTTGAGCTGCGACTTGAAGCTGCCACCGCCGCAGTTGGTCTCGACGCGCAGCCCGCGGCCGGCGTCGCGCAGCCGCTCGGCAAGACCGAGACCCACGGCGTCCGCCGCAGCGCCCGCGAGCACCAGGTAGACGTCGGGGCGGCCTTCGTTGCCGACCAGTCCCTGCAGTCGCATCAGTTCGACGATGCGCTCCTCGCCGAGCGCCCAGCCGATCGCCGGCGCCGGCTCGCCCCCGAGTTGCGCGACGAGCCCGTCATAGCGCCCGCCCGAACACACGGCGTCCTGCGATCCGAGGTCCGTCGTGATCCACTCGAACACGGTGCGCGAGTAGTAGTCGAGCCCGCGGACGAGCCGCGGATTGACGACGAACTCGACGCCCGCCGCGCTCAACTGCGCCTGCAGGGTCGCGAAATGTTCGGCCGACTCGGGATCGAGGTGGTCGGTGAGCGACGGTGCACCTGCGACGACGTCGGCCATGGCCGGGTTCTTGCTGTCGAGGATCCGCAGCGGGTTGCCGTCGAGCCGTCGCGCGCTGTCGGCGTCGAGCACGCTCGCGTGCGCACGGAAATAGTCGACGAGCCGGGCGCGATAGACTGCGCGCGACTCGGCCGTGCCGAGCGAGTTGAGGTGGAGCCTGAGCCCGCGCAGCCCGAGCCGGCGCCAGATCCGGGCCGTCATCAGGATCAGCTCGGCGTCGACGTCCGGGCCCGGAAAGCCGAGCGCCTCCGCGTCGATCTGGTGGAACTGGCGGTAGCGGCCCTTTTGCGGTCGCTCGTAGCGGAACATCGGCCCCATGCACCAGACCTTCTGGCGCTGGTTGTGCAGCAAGCCGTTCGAGATCGCGGCGCGCACGATGCCGGCCGTCGCCTCGGGACGCAGCGTCAGCGAGTCGCCGCCGCGGTCCTCGAAGGTGTACATCTCCTTCTCGACGATGTCGGTGAACTCGCCGATCGATCGCTTGAACAGCTCCGTGCGCTCGAGCAGCGGCAGCCGGATCTCGCGGTAACCGTACTGGGCCAAGGTCTCGCGCGCGACGCGCTCGAGTTGCTGCCACGCGGAGCTCTGCTCCGGCAGCACGTCGTTCATGCCGCGAACGGCCTGCAGGGTCTCGGTCATCGTCGTGCCGGTGCCTGGTCTGGGTTCAACGCAGCGTCCCGTCGGCGCCGATGCTGAAGCGCGCCACCGGTCCCTGGGCCGGAGGTGGCGGCAGCGCGCGGCCGTTGACCGCGATGGCGACGGCCGGAGCATTGCCGAGCGTCACGCTGAGCGGCGCGGTGGCGGTGATCGTGCGTTCCGTGCCGGCCTTGCCGAGGTCGTACAACACGGCTTTGCCGGAGCCGTCGAAGATCTCGACCCACGAATCGCCGCTGAAACGGAGCTGCAGGCTCACCTGACCCGGCCCGGGCGCGACGCCACCGGCGGCGCCGTCCCCCGGCGTGCTTGCGGCCGGGGCCTGCGCTGCCGGATCGGCGGCGTTCGTGCCTCGAGCACTCGCGTCGTTCGGGGCGGCGCCGGGCCCCTGCGTCGGCAGCGACTGCGTGGTCTCGACGGAGGTGTCGGTGGTCGCGGCCTCGTCGGCTGCGTCGTCGGACCATGGCAGTCCGTGCTCGGACAGGTACGCGAGCACGAGGGCTGCGACCAGGAACGCGGCCGTGCCGCCGAACACCCAGGGCCAGCGACGGCGGCCCCGGACCGGCGCCATCTCGATCCGCGCCCGCGGCACGAGCGTCGGCTCGTCGACGTGCTGCTTGGAGCGCTCGTACGCGCCGACGATCTCGTCCTCGTCCAACCCGAGCAGCGCCGCGTAGCGCCGCAGGTGACCTTTGGCGAACACCGGCGCGCCGAGCGCGGCGAAGTCGTTCGCTTCGAGGACCGTGATCACCGTCGGGTCGAGGTTCAGCGACTCGGCGGCCTGCTGCTCGCTGAGTCCGCTGGCCTCGCGCTCGCGCTTCAGACGCGCGCCCGGGCTCGATGGGAGCTCGGTGATCTCCGCTTCGGGCGGGGTCATGGCCGGGCCTGGTGCTCTTCGTCGAACAGGCGCCCGGCCTCGGGCGACGTCGGAAATTCGTCCTTGAGGCGCTGCGCGTAACGTTGCGCCTGCGCGGTGTCGCCGAGCGCCAGTTCGATGGTGCGACCGAGCCACAATGTCGACGGCGTCGCGGGGGCCACGGCGCCGTAGCGCTCGAGGAACGCACGCGCCTGCAGGCCGTTGCCGTTCGTCTGCGCGACCTCCGCCATCTGCAGCAGCGCGTCGGGTTGTTTCGGACTCAACGCCAGCGCCTTGCGGAAATGCTGCTCGGCATCCTTCACGCGGCCGTCCGAGCGCGCGCAGCGGCCGGCGTTGACGTAGGCGACTGCAGGCGTGCGGTAGAGCGGGCTCGCCGCGGCCTGGAGCAGGTATTGCTCCCCTCGCTTGTACTCGCCCGCGCGACAGAAGTAGACGGCCGCGTTGTTGAGGATGTCCGGGTCGCCCTTGCCAAGCCGCACCGCCTGCGCAAAGTGGCTCTCGGCCTTGCGCTCGTCGTTGAGCTGGTCGTAGATGAACCCGGCGGCCATCTGCGTCTTGGCCGTGCGCGAGTTCTGCTCGAGCGCCTTCTCGATCTTGTCGCGCGCGGCGGCCAGGTTGCCTTCGCGCAGGTACGCGAGCGCGAGTTCGGCGTTGATCGCGGCGGCCTGTTCGCGACTCTCGCGGTTCGTCTGCGCCTGCGCCGGCGGCGTCCACGCGGCGAGGACGCCGGCGACGAGCGTCACGACGACGACACGGATCATGCGCGCACCACCTCGATCGGGAAGGCCTTGTGCCGCAGCTTGTTGACGACGCGGTCATTGACGCGGCCCGCCAGCTGGCCACACGCGGCATCGATGTCGTCGCCGCGCGTGCGGCGGACCGTCGCGATCACTCCGCCCTTGATCAGCAGGTCGCGGAACCGGTCGATCGCTTCCTCGCTCGAGCGCTTGAAGCGCGTGCCCGGGTACGGGCTGAACGGGATCAGGTTCACCTTCGCCGGACGGCCGCGCAACAGGCCCGCGAGTTCGCGCGCGTGCTCGGGCTTGTCGTTGAATCCGTCGAGCATGACGTACTCGAACGTGACGCTGCGTGCGT
>DASUYI010000303.1:0-4993 GCA_036377475.1 Steroidobacteraceae bacterium
CGACGTGGATCAGGTGCTCGTCGATCCACTCGCGGTAGGGGCGCGCGGTTGCGAGCGTGCGCTTGATCTCCTCGTCCTCGACGATGCGGCCCTGCGCCGTATCGACCAGGAACATCCTGCCCGGCTGCAGGCGGCCCTTGCGCACGACGTTCCCGGGAGGCACGTCGAGCACGCCCGCCTCGGACGCGAGGATCACGAGGTCGTCGCTGGTGACGTAGTAGCGGCCCGGTCGCAACCCGTTGCGGTCGAGCACCGCCCCGATCAGCGTGCCGTCGGTGAATGAGATCGAGGCCGGGCCGTCCCACGGCTCCATCAGGCTGGAGTGGTACTGGTAGAACGCCCGCTTGTCGTCGTCCATCGACTCGTGGTTCGACCACGGCTCGGGGATCATCATCATGAGCGCGTGCGGCAACGAACGGCCGGAGAGGTAGAGCAGCTCGAGCGTGTTGTCGAACATGCCCGAGTCGCTGCCGTTCGGGTTGATGATCGGCCGGATCTTGCGGATGTCGTCGCCGAAGGCCTCCGCCTCGAAGCGGGCCTCGCGTGCGTGCATCCAGTTCGAGTTGCCGCGGACCGTGTTGATCTCGCCGTTGTGCGCGATGTACCGGTAGGGATGCGCGCGGTCCCAGCTCGGGAACGTGTTGGTGCTGAAGCGCGAGTGCACCAGCGCGAGCGCGGACTCGAGCAGCGGGTGGTGCAGGTCGGCGAAGTACTGGTCGAGCTGCGTCGTGAGCAGCATGCCCTTGTAGACGAACGTGCGCGCCGACAGGCTGACGATGTACCAGTATTCCGCGCCGGCGAGCGTCGAGGTGCGGATGTCGTTGTACGCACGCTTGCGGATCACGTAGAGCTTGCGTTCGAACGCGAGGTCGTCGCCGAGCGTCTCGGGCCGCGCGATGAACACCTGCCGCATGAACGGCTCGCACGAGCGCGCCGTCTCGCCGAGCATGCTGCTGCTGGTCGGCACCGTGCGCCAGCCGAGCACGTGCAGCCCCTCCGCCTGCACGACCTGCTCGAAACGCTGCTCGACCTGCCGGCGGACGGTCGGGTTCCGCGGCAGGAAAATGATGCCGCTGCCGTACTGGCCCGGGCCCGGCAACTGGATGCGCGCCTTCCTGCACACCTCTTCGTTGAAGGCGTGCGGCATCTGGATCAGGATGCCGGCGCCGTCGCCCGTGTTGACCTCGGAGCCGCAGGCGCCGCGGTGGTCCAGGTTCCTGAGCACCTGGATCGCCTGCTCGACGATCCGGTGCGACTTCCGGCCCTTGATGTTGACCACGAACCCCTGGCCGCAGGCGTCGTGCTCGTGACGCGGGTCGTACAGGCCCTGTTTCGGCGGCGGGCCCAGCCGCACCGGCTCGTCCGCAAGCACGCCCGTCGATGCGTCGGTCGGCGTGGGGATCTCGTGCTGCTCGTGGCTCATGGTGGGCCCTGCCTGTGGGATGGCGCCGCTGCGCGCAGGGGCCGCTCGGCCCGGGTGCGCAAGACCCGAGCAGCCGCACCCCTGACCCAATCGACGATCGTGGATACGGCTGTCATATGACATGCGAGGCCAGCCGCGTCAATGCACTGCAACAAAATGGTCTTGGTCCATGCCGGACATGCGCGCCGGCGCGCAATCCGACCGCCTCCGAATTCTATAACCCATTGATATGAAAGGGCCTGCGGGCTTCCGAGGTGTTGCCGCGGACGGGACTTGCGTATGCTTCGCGAAACTTTTCCCCGCCCGCTTCGTCCCAGACGCCAGGCCGACCCGCCGAGGGGCTGTGCGCTCGGACGCCCGAGACCGTGAGCCCCGTCAACGCGCCGCGAAGTCGTTTTGACCGATCGTGCCCGGAGGCGCCGAATGGCCTCGAACCCCAGCGTGCAACAGCGAGGTCACCCGCGATGGACCCCAGCAACCTCGACCGTGGCAACGACCGTCGCCTGTCCCTGACGGCGCTCGTGGCTACGGCCGTGCTCGTGCTCGCCGCACCGGGCGGCCTCGCCCGCGCGGAAAGGACCACCACGACGGTGTCCGACCTCGCTGCGGCCGTCGAACGCGGCATCGTCACCGCCCAGGAAGGCCTCGTGTCCTGGTACGGCGCCGCCTTTCACGACCGTCCGACCGCGAGCGGTGAGCGCTTCGATTCCAACGGCCTCACGATGGCCCACCCGACGCTGCCGTTCGGCACCGAGGTGAAGGTCACGAACCTGCGCAACGGACGCTCCGTCGTGGTCCGCGTCAATGACCGCGGACCGCACGTGGGCAAGCGCATCGCGGACCTCTCGCGCGCGGCCGCCGCCCAGATCGGCATGCTGAAGCGCGGCGTCGTCCGCGCCCGTATCGAGGTGCTCGACGGAGACTCGGTCGCCCGGAACTGACCGACCCGCGCCCTCAGCGCAACTGCCGTTCGACGATCCTCGCGCCGTCGTTGACCCGGTCGCTCGGGTGCACGACCACGCGGTCACCCGCCTTCAATCCCTCCAGGACCTCGACCTCCAGTCCGTTGTCGTGGCCGACACGCACCGCGGTGGTACGTGCGCGGCCCGCGTCGTCGCGAAACACCCGCCAATCCCTGCCCTCGCGGTAGAGCGCAGACAGCGGCACCCGGAGCACGTCCTCCGATTCCCAGAGCAGGATACGGGGCTCGACACGGAAACCGTGACCTAGCCGGGACCACTGCTCCTCCGGTCCGGCGAAGTCGATCACGACATTCACGCGCTGCTCCTCGACGCCGAGCGCCGACACCTTCGTGAAGCCGAACGGCTCGACGCGGCGCACGACGGCCTCGAGCGGCTGCCCTCCGCCCCAGCCCTCGACGAGGACCTTCTGGCCGGGCGAGACCCGCACGGCCTCTGTCGACAGCAGGTCGACGACGACCTCGAGCCGGCGCGGATCGCCCACCTCGATCAGCGGGGCGGCCGCCGTGACGACTCCTTCGCTTTCGTTGAGCACGCGCAGCACGCTGCCGCTCACCGGCGAGCGCACGAGCACGCACGCGCAGTCGGCATTGCGCGGCCCTCCGGGCGCCTGCAGACGGGCGCGTGCCTGTTCCACTTCGGACTCGCGCACGCGCAGGCCGGCGCGCGATTCCTGCAGCGCCGCCTCCGCGGTGCGCGCACGTCGTCGTGCAGCATCGAGGTCGTTCTGGGACACCGCCGCGCGCGCGACGAGTCCCTCGTACCGACGCAGCTCCGCCTGGGCGAACTCGAGTTCCGCCTCGACGCGCCGGACTTCCGCGGCGGCGTGGGCGCGCGCCGCTTCCGCCGCCCGCAAACCCGCCAGTGCCTCCCCCTCGGTGCGCCGGTCGAGGAACGCCGGGTCCGACGGTTCGATGCGCGCGACGACGGTCTCGTCGGCCACCACCGGGTCGCCGGCCTCGAGCTCGATCCGGCGCATGAGCCCGGCGACCGGCGCCGAGACCACGAACACGTCCTTCACTCGCGTCTCGCCGTCGTCGCTCACGGAGACCTGCAACGGCCCTCGACTCGCCTCGGCGAAGTCGACGGCGACGGGCTGCGGCCGGAACAGCCACGCGAGGGCGAGCATCACCAGCGCGAGCGGCGGCAACCAGAACCAGAGGCGCTTGCGGACGGCGGCCTGCATGTTGAGGAACCTCGATTTCTATTCCCGGGTCTTGAGCACGGCGATCAGGTCGAGTCGGTCGAGGCGGCGGCGCACGAGCAGGACGGAAGCCGCGGTCGCGCCGATGCCGACCAGCAGCGCCCAGCCGTACGTGTCGGGCGCGATCACGAATGGCACGCGGAACAGTTCGGTCTGCAGGCCGACCACGAGAGCACGCGCCAGTGCGTAGCCGGAGGCGATGCCGAGCGGCAACGCGGCCAGCGTCAGCACGCCGGTCTCGCCGACCAGGATGTAAGAGATCTCGGCACGCGTGAACCCGAGCACGCGCAGCGTCGCGAGTTCGCGACCACGCTCGGAGAGCGCGACGCGCGCGGTGTTGTAGGTGACGCCGAACGCGAGCGCGCACGAGAACACGACGAAGAACGAGACGAAGATCAGCAGCGTGCGCGCCATCGTCGCGCGGAACGTCTCGATCGCGGCGTCGCGCAGCGTGACGGCGCTCACCTGCGGCACGTGCTTGAGCTCGCGGAAGAATGCGTCGCGCTCGCGCGGATCCACGCGCAGGTGCACGCCCGTGACGCTCGGCGGCTCGCGCAGCAGCCGGTTCAGTGCGCCGATCTCCATGTACGCGGGGCTGCCGATGTACGTCTCGAACACGCCGGCGACCGGGACGTCGAGCACCGGTCGTCGACCCTCGAGCACCTCGACCGTGATCGTGTCGCCGGGCCCGACGTCGAGCAGCTGCGCGAGCATGGTCGAGATCACGAGCCCCTCCGGCGGCAATTCCACCGGACGTCCGGACGCGTCGTAAACGCGGTGCATTCGCTGTCGCGCCGGCACGCCCTGCACGGCTTCTCGTTCCATGCGCGGGCCGACGCGCAGTCTTGCGGCGACCGCCCGCATGGGCTCCGTCGCCATCACGCCGGGCAGGCGGGCGAGGCTCCGGGTCGCGTCGACGGTACGCGCCTGCGCGAACCCGACGCTGACGTCCTGTCGCTGCGCCTGCTGGAAGTAGACGTCCTCGATGTGTTCGATCGCGTCGAGCCACTGCATCGCGCTGATCAGCACCGCGATCGCGAGCCCGATGCCCGCGCTCGCCACGAACGACCGCAGCGGCCAGCGCCCCACCTGGCGCAGCACGATGCGCGTCGGCTGGTCGAGCCAGCGTACCGGCGAGAAGCGGGCGAGCCGGCCGCGACGGAACATCGGCGGCAGCGGCGGTTGCATCGCCTGCGCAGGCGGCAGTGCGGCCGCCTCGCGCACCGCGCGGATCGTGCCGAGCAGCGCGGCCGCAACGCTCGCCAGCGCCGCGACCGCGAACGGGCCGGGGCCGGGCCGGTAGAGCAGGAACGGGAACTTGTAGAACTCGGCATAGGTGATCGTGTTGTAGAGCCCGAGCCAGTAGCCGACGAACCAGCCGAGCAC
>DASUYI010000304.1:0-3035 GCA_036377475.1 Steroidobacteraceae bacterium
GCCGGCGAGGATCATCTCCGGGTGGTAGCCGATCGCCTGCGCCTTGTGCGTGAGGTAGTACGGATCGACCCCGATGCAGTGACCACCGACCAGGCCCGGCCGGAACGGCAGGAAGTTCCACTTGCTGCCCGCGGCCAGCAGCACTTCTTCGGTGTCGATGCCGAGCCGGTTGAAAATCAGCGCCAGCTCGTTGATCAGCGCGATGTTGACGTCGCGCTGCGTGTTCTCGATGACCTTGGCGGCCTCGGCGACCTTGATGCTCGAGGCCTTGTGCGTGCCGACCTTGACGATCGAGCGATAGAGCGAGTCGACGAACTCCGCCACTCGCGGCGTCGAGCCCGACGTCACCTTCCTGATGGTCGTGACCCGGTGCTCCTTGTCGCCCGGGTTGATGCGCTCCGGGCTGTAGCCGGCGTAGAAGTCCTTGTTGAACTTCAACCCCGAGACGCGCTCGAGGATCGGCACGCAGACCTCCTCGGTGCAACCCGGATAGACGGTGGACTCGTACACCACGACGTCGCCCTTCTGGAGCACCTTGCCGATCGACTCGCTGGATTTTTCGAGCGGCGTCAGGTCGGGCCGCTTGTATTCGTCGATCGGCGTGGGAACCGTGACGATGAACACGCGGCACGGCTTCAGGTCGGCCAGGCTGGTGGTATAGGTGAGCTTTTTCGCCTCGGCCAGCTCTTTCGATTCCACCTCGAGCGTGCTGTCGACGCCGCGACGCAGTTCGTCGACGCGATCCGCGTTGATGTCGAAGCCCACGGTCTGGAAGCGCTTGCCGAATTCGACGGCGAGCGGCAGTCCGACGTAGCCGAGACCGACGACCCCGACCTTCAGATTGCGCAGGTTGAACTTAGGCATGTCCCCGGGACGCTGTTCTTGGTGTTCCGCTCGAGCAAGGATGCCATGAAATGCCGGTGATATTTGAGATCTCCGTCATAGCCCGCCGGTCGCCGAGTACAACGCCAGCAGGCCGACCGTCGTCATCACGACGAAATACGGCACCGCCATCCAGACCATCCGCGCGTAGCCCAGCCGGATCAGCGGGGCGAGCGTGGAGGTGAGCAGGAACAGGAATGCCGCCTGTCCGTTCGGCGTCGCCACGCTCGGGATGTTGGTGCCGGTGTTGATGGCCACCGCGAGCCACTCGAACTGCTCGCGACTCACCGCGCCCTGCAGGAACGCCGCCTTGACCTCGGTGATGTAGATGCTCGCGACGAAGACATTGTCGCTGATCGTGGAGAGCACCCCCGAAGCGAGGTACAGCATGGCCGCCTGCGCCTGTCCTTCCAGCGAGAGCACGTGCGCGATCATCGGCTCGAACAGGTGCTGGTCGTGAATCGCGGCCACGATCACGAAAAAGACGACGAGCAGCGCCGTGAACGGCAGCGCGGCCTCGAAGGCCTTGCCGATGCGGTGCTCCTCGGTCACGCCCGTGAACGTCGTGGCGAGAATGATGACCATCAGCCCGATCAGGCCGACTTCGGCGACGTGAAACGCGAGCGCGAGCACGAGCACCATCGCGACCAGGCCCTGGGTGATCACTGTCTGGCGGTCACGGGTCGTGGCGTTCGCGGCCCGCTCCCTGGCGAAGTCCTCGAGCACCGCGCGCGTCGCGTCCGGCAGCGGCGTGCCGTACCCGAACAGGCGAAAGTGCTCGACGGTCCAGCACGTCGCGAAACCGGCCAGCATCACCGGCAAGGTCACTGGCGCCATCACCAGGAAGAACTCGCCGAAGTTCCACTCCGCGTGCTCGGCGATCAGCAGGTTCTGCGGCTCTCCGACCTGCGTCATCACGCCGCCGATCGCCGTGCCGACCGCACCGTGCATCATCAGCGACCTCAGGAAGCCGCGGAAGCCTTCGAGGTTCTCGCGATGCAGGACCTGGACGTGCTCGTCGGTGCCGGCGTCGTGCTGCAACGCCAGGTGGGTTTTGCCGGACGCCACCCGGTGGTAGACCTCGTAGAACCCCATGCCGACCGTTACCGCAACCGCCACGACCGTGAGCGCGTCGAGGAACGCGGACAGCACCGCCGCCGCGCCGCAGAACGTGAGCGCGAGCAACTCACGGCTCTTCACGCGCAGGATCAGCCGCGTGAATACGTACAACAGCAGGTCGCGCAGGAAATAAATCCCCGCGACCATGAAGATCAGCAGCAGGATCACGGGAAAGGCCTGCGTCACTTCCTCGTAGACACTCTCGGGCGTCGTGAGTCCGATCAGCACGGCCTCGAGCGCCAGCAGGCCGCCGGGCTGCAACGGGTAGCAGCGCAGCGCCATGCCCAGCGTCAGGATGAACTCCGCGAGCACGACCCAGCCCGTCACGACCGGGCCGAACAGCAGCAACAGGATCGGATTGCCGAGCAGGAACCCGACGATCGTGAGCTTGTACCAGCCGGGCGACTGGCCCATGAAGGCGCGGCCGAACGACTGCGACAGCGTGTGGATCATGCCGTGACGGCAGCGGCAACGCGCGCGTGCGCGGACTCGAACGACCGCCACGCAGTCTTGCCGCCGCTCGTCTTGTCGAGCAGCTCGAGCAGTCCCTCGTGAGCCAGCAGTTCCTGTTCGCTCGCGCGCAGCACGACCAGCGTGCCGGCCGGCCGGACGGCGCGGGCGGACGCAGCCACCGACTGCGTCGTGGCCGCGCGATCGTCGAGCGAAAAGGCGCCCTGCCCGCCCGTCATCGCCAGGTAGACCTCGAGCAGCAGGTCGGCGTCGAGCAGCGCCCCGTGCAGGTCGCGGTGCGAGTTGTCGATCGAGTACCGCTTGCAGAGCGCGTCGAGGCTGTTGCGCTGACCGGGGTGCATCTGGCGCGCGAGCGCGAGCGTGTCCAGCACCGCGCACACGTCCCGGGTGCACAGGCTGTCGAGGTCCGGCCGTTTCGCCGCCAGCAGCTTCAGTTCGGCATCGACGAAAGCCACGTCGAAGGGCGCGTTGTGGATGACGAGTTCGGCGCCCGCAAGGAACTCACGCAACTCGTCGAAAATGTCGCCGAAGCGCGGTTGACTGCCCAGGAACTCGGTCGTCAA
>DASUYI010000305.1:0-2813 GCA_036377475.1 Steroidobacteraceae bacterium
GAGCACCGCAATCGGGACGACGAAAGGTGCGAACCGCGGGTCGACGGATTGCAATCCTTCGACGGCGGAGAGCACCGAAATGGCCGGCGTGATCATGCTGTCGCCGTAGAACAGCGCGCAGGCAAACACTCCGAGCATCACGATGCCAGCCGTCCAGCGCCGTCCGGGAACCTCGCGGCTTATCAGGGCAAGGAGTGCCAGGCTGCCGCCTTCGCCCTTGTTGTCTGCGCGCATGATGACCCCGACATATTTGATGGTCACCACGACCATCATCGACCAGAAGATGAGGCTCAAGACGCCGTGAATGTGCGTGTGGTTGGGCACGATCGGGTGGTGGCCAGCGAAGGTCTCGCGAAAGGCATAGATCGGACTCGTACCGATGTCGCCAAACACGATGCCGATGGCACCGACGGCCAGCTTCAAAATGCCCTGTGGGTGCGGCGTCTGGTCGCCGGACCCCGCGTCGTGAATCGCAGCAGGATCGCTCATGACCGCCCCTGGCTGAGTCCGCCGATGAGGTGAGTGCACGGTAGCCGCCTGGTGCGCGGCGCGCCGACGCATTTCCGATCACTCCCGATAGTGCGCCCCGCGGCTCTCTGGATTGGCCCAGGCTGCGAGGGTGACGATCAGCGCGACGCGCACGGCGTTGCGCAAGCCGACGAGCTCGTCGGTCATCGCGGCGGCGCGGTAGAACCGCTCGATCTCGACCTCGAGGTTGCGCAGCGCCTCGATCGCGCGATTGAGCCGTCGCTGCGTGCGCACGAGGCCCACGTAGTTCCACATGACGTGCTTGATCGAACTCATGTCCTGCGCGACGAGTGCCGGGTCCGGCTGCTCGGTCCCCGTGCGCTGCCACGGCGGGATGTCCTCGAACCACCCGTTCTTCTGCGCGAGCCGTTCGGCGATGCGTCGCGCCGAACGGTGTCCCCAGACCAGTCCCTCGAGCAGCGACGTGCTCGCGAGCCGGTTCGCGCCGTGCAGTCCCGAGCAGGCCACCTCGCCCACCGCGTAGAGCCGCTCGACCGTCGTCTCGCCGTTCTCGTCGACCCAGACGCCGCCGCACGAGTAGTGGGCAGCCGGCACGACCGGCAGCAGGTCGCGCGTGATGTCGATGCCGTACTCGAGACAGCCCCGGTGCATCTCGGGAAACTCCGCGCGGATGCGCTCGCCCGGCACGTAGGAGGCGACGTCGAGGTACACGTTCGGCACGCCGCGACGCAGCATCTCGGCGTGGATGCTGCGGGCGACGACGTCGCGCGGCGCGAGGTCCTTCCACTTCGCGTCGTAGCGATCCATGAAGGGCACGCCCTGCTCGTCCACCAGGCGGGCGCCCGCGCCGCGCACGGCTTCCGTGATCAGGAAGCACGGCGCATTGCGGTGGTAGAACGCGGTCGGGTGAAACTGGATGTACTCGGTGTTGATGACGCGCGCGCCGGCGCGGTACGCCATCGCGAGCCCGTCACCGCGGGCGCCCGGCGGGTTCGTGGTGCGCAGGAAGATCTGGCCGAAGCCGCCCGTCGCCAGCACGGTCGCGCGCGACAGCACGCGCCCGATCTCGCCGGTGCGCTGGTCGAGCACGTAGGCGCCGACACACGACAGCGGACCGTAGACCGCGCGGCGGTCCCGGCCCTGGTGCGCAGGGGTGAGCAGGTCCACCGCGGTGTGGTCGGTCAGCAGCGTGACGTTCGGGTGCCGGCGCAGCGCCTCGACGATCGCCGTCTCGATCGCGCGACCGGTCGCGTCGGTCGCGTGCACGATCCGCGCGACCGAGTGCCCGCCCTCGCGGCCGAGCGACAGCCGGCCGTCCGGCAGCCGGTCGAACGGCACGCCGAGCTTGTCGATCAGGATCGACTGCACGAGCGGCGGGCCCGCCTCGGCGAGCGTGCGCACGGCCTGCTCGTGGCAGAGGCCCGCGCCCGCGTGCATGATGTCCTGCGCCAGCAGCTCGGGCGAATCCTGCTCGCCGCGGAAGATGATGCCGCCCTGCGCCCAGAAGGTGTTCGATTCCTCGGGCCGGTCGGCGCGCGTCAGGACGACGACGCGCGCACCGGTGTCGGCGAGTTCGAGGGCGGCCGTGCCGCCCGCGATGCCACATCCGATGACGAGGACGTCGGTGCGCAGCGGGTCGTTCAAGAGGGCCTGTCAACACTCATTGTCATGGGCTGCGTGCCTCTCCAATCGCCTGCGGCAAGGCGCAAGGCGCGGCCAATGTGTCGACATTGGCAAGCTTTGTAACGCCGCAGCAGGCGATTGGAGAGGCACCCGATAGCGATTGAATATCCTTCGATGGGACGATCCATGGCAGTTCAGCGCGTCGTTGCTCCTCCACTTGTGTACATAGAGTACACGGCGGTCGTCGCGCCCAGCGCTGAACTGCCGTGAACGCAGCTCATGCTAATGAGTGTTGACAGGCCCTAGTCGACCTTCGGGCCGACGGCGAGCATGCGCTCGACCGCGCGCAGCGCGCGGACCCGGATCTCTTCCGGCACCTCGATCTGCCAGCGCATGTAGCGGAGCGAGTCGCGCGTCTGCTCGAGCGTGATCTCGTGCATGTGCGGGCAGCGGTGGCTGCACAGGCGCAGCATTTCCTTGTCCGGGTTCGCGGCGACGATGTTGTCCCCCATCGAGCACTCGGTCAGCAGCAGGAAGCGCTTCGCGTTCGAGCGCGCGACCGCCTTGATCATCGCGGTCGTGCTGCCGGAGTAATCGGCCTTCGCCGTGACCTCCGGGCTGCATTCGGGGTGCGCGAGGATGAAGACGTCCGGAAACTGCTTGCGGACGTCGTCGATGTCCTGCGGCGTGAAGAGTTCGTG
>DASUYI010000306.1:0-2250 GCA_036377475.1 Steroidobacteraceae bacterium
AGCGCGTGACGGCGGGCGCGGGCCACGACGTGAGCCGCGGAAGCCGTCACCGCAGCCCGCGGCTCCGGCCGCGGCAGACGCAATCGACGGCCGATCGACACCCCGGCCCACTCGCGCGGCCCCGGGCGAAGGAGCCGGACCTTCGCACGCGCCGGCGTCGATTGCCGCAGACGGAGCCGACGGGGATAAGAAAAAGCGTCGCCGTCGTCGTGGCGGTCGCGGCCGGTCGGGCGGCAGTCAGCGCCCGGAAGGCGCCGGGTCGCCGAGCGGTGCGGACGCAGGGCCCCCGGAGAGTTGAACCCGCACTGACTCCGCGAGGTCTGCGAGCCGCGCGATGCCGGGCACGTCGTCGAGTGGCGCGTGCGGCGCGCGGGTCGAGTCGGGCTGCAGCACCTGGTAGATCCAGGCCACGCCCGCGGCCAGCGCCGCGTGCAGCACCGCGGCGCTGTCGTCGACGAACAGCGTGCGGCGCACGTCGACACCGTGACCGTCCCGCAAGCGTTGCCAGAACTCCGGCGACTCCTTCGGCACGCCGAACTCGTGCGAGGACACCAGTTCGTCGAAGTGTCTCGACAGCCCGGTCTGCGCATCCTTGACTGCCAGGCTGATCGGGTGCGCGTTGGTCGTGAGCAGCACACGCTTGCCGGTCGAGCGCAGCAGGTCGAGAAATTCCGCAGCGCCATCGAGGTAGCGGATCTGGTGGCGCAGCTCGTGCTTGAGCGCCGGCACGTCGAACCCGAGTTCCTCGCTCCAGTGGTCGACGCAGTACCATTCGAGCGTGCCGCGTCGGGCGTCGAACCGCGGCTTGAGCTCGGCGAGCGCTGCAACGGGATCGAGCCCGCGCGAGGCGCCCCAGCGGCGCGGCAGCAGTTCGAGCCAGAAGACGTTGTCGAAGTGCAGGTCGAGCACCGTGCCGTCCATGTCGAGACAGACGGTGTCGATGCGGCGCCAGTCGGGCGCGTTCGTAGGACGAACGGCGGGTTTCGCTGTCACGGGGGCTGTCGCGGCGGTGCAGGGAGGGGTCGGGCCGGTATCATACGGTGACGAACCCAGGGAGATCCGCTTGAATCCTGCCGCACCGCGCGACCTCGCCACCGCCCCACGCGACCTCGCCACGTTGTTGCCCGAGGTCCGCAAGCTCGTCGCCGCCGCCGGCACCGCGATCCTCGAGGTGTACGCCGGCGCGCACGACGTCCAGTACAAGAGCGACGATTCGCCGATCACGCGCGCCGACCGCGCCGCCCACGAGATCCTCGCCGCCGGCCTGCGCCGGCTGTCACCGGACATCCCCGTGCTGTCGGAGGAGTCTGGCGACGAGCACGCGATCGAGGTGCGCCGCCATTGGCGCGAACTGTGGCTGGTCGATCCGCTCGACGGCACCAAGGAGTTCATCAGCCGCAACGGCGAATTCACCGTGAACGTCGCGCTCGTGCGCGATCATCGGCCCGTGCTCGGCGTGGTCGCGGCACCGGTGCTCGGCCTGACCTACTTCGGTGCCGAGGGCGTCGGCGCGTTCGTCGCGCAGGAAGGCGAGCCAGACCGCGCGCTGCGCGTGCGGCGGCCGGCGGCCCGCCCGCTCGTCGTCGTGGGCAGCCGTTCTCACCGCGGCGACTCGCTCGACGGCGTGCTCGGCCGGCTCGGGCCCCATGAAATGCGCCCGATGGGCAGCTCGCTCAAGTTCTGCCTCGTCGCCGAGGGCACGGCCGATTTCTATCCACGCCTCGGGCCGACCTCGGAATGGGACACCGCCGCCGCGCAAGCCGTCGTCGAGGCGGCCGGCGGCGCGGTGACGACCCTGGACGGCAAGCCGCTGCGGTACAACGAGCGTGACACGCTGCTGAACCCGCATTTCCTGGCCTTCGGAGACCCGAGCCGCGACTGGCACCGGCTGTTCTGACCGGTCCGATGGAGCTGTCGTGGGGCCTGCTGTTGCTCGTGGCCGCGATGGGCGCCTTCGCGCTGTTCTGGCACGACACGCTCGGTGCACGCGACCGTGCGAACGACGCGGCGCGTGAGACCTGTGCGTCCACCGGCGCCGCGCTGCTCGACGGCACCGTCTCGTTCCACCGTCTCCGGTTCGTGCGTGGCGAGGGGGGCCGGCCGGCACTGGAGCGCACCTACCTGTTCGACTATTCCGACGATGGCGTCACGCGCCGCCAGGGGTTCGTGGTGGTCTGCGGTCGACGGGTCGAGAGCGTCGGCCTGCAGTAGCCCGGCCTATCCCCTTTTGGTCGGCGGGGAGTAGAGTAA
>DASUYI010000307.1:0-2470 GCA_036377475.1 Steroidobacteraceae bacterium
ACGGATCGAGTTTCTCGAACTCGAGCGTGGGCGCATCGCCCAGCCGGAAATAGAGGTATCGCCCGCTCATCTGCGCCAGTGCAGCATCGCGCTCGGCGCGCGTCGGGAACCAGTGTTCCTTCTGCCAGTCGTCGCCGACCAGATGTCGGAACGGGTCGTTCCTGCGCGGCCGCAACCGCAACCCGTACGGTCGGGCAGCGGGCAACGGTTGGCGAAGATTGTGATCGTGCGAAATCGACATGGCGTGCTCCGGCGGAACCGCCATTTTAGCCGATCCCGGCCGCCGGACCGGGACCCCGGTCAGAACGTCTTGCCGAGGTACAGGTAGAAGGCGGTTTCACCGCCGCTCGCGAGCCCGGCGGCGAGATAGACGGGGCCGAACGGGCTCTCGGCGCCGAGGAACAGGCTGCCGCCGGCGTGCAGGTCGCCCCAGTCCACGTCGTCGCGCGTCTGCCAGACGTTGCCTGCTTCCACCGAGAAGCCGAGGTACGCGGGGAATTCGAAGAATCCGGTGCCGCCGCGGCTGATGCGCCGGTAGACGATGCCCCGCGCGATCCCGTACTGGGTGCCGGACAGTGCGTCGGGCGCGAGGCCCGAGATGTCGAACAATCCTCCGAGCGTGAACAACTCCTGCGGCGACACGACCGTGTCGTCGAGTGCGGAGCCCGCATCCATGGACCAGACGAACCCGTAACGGTCGAGGCTGCGTGCGAGCTGCCAGGAAGCCTCGACGACGTCGGCATTGCGCGTCGCGCCGAGCGCCTCGCGGTCGGCCAGCCACGTGGCACGAAACGCCTGCCCCTGCCGCGGAAACGACGCGCTGTCCAGGCGGTCGTATCCGAACTCGACGAACGCGCCGCCGAGGTCGTGATCGCCGGTCGGCAACGCGGGATCGCCCACGAGGATGCGACTGCTGCCGTCGCCACGCCGCAGGCCCGCACGCACTTCGCCCCAGTTCTCCAGTTCGGCGCCGACGGCCAGCGAGAATTCCGTGTCGCGCACGCGATAACGCGCGATTCGCTGGCCGTCGTCGGTCACCAGCGGTCGCGACTGCATCTCGTAACGAAACGCCGGTGCGATGAAGACCGGCACTCGCAGCGACAGCGGTTGATAGAACTCGGTGCGGAACAGCGGCGCTTCGCCGATCTGGCCGTCGAACGTCCACTCGGCGTCGAGCCAGTTGAGGCCGCTGATCCAGAGCCGCGCGGCCGCGTTGGCCGTCGCCCCGCCCTCGTAATCGTTCTCGACGCCGACGCCGAGGCGCAGGAAAGAGGGCCCCCAGGACTTGCGACGCAGGTCGATCTCGATGCCGCGCTCCCGGTCGCTGCCGACCACGCGATAGTCGACCGACTCGAACTGGTCGAGCCGGTACTGCGTGGCGAGGCGCCGCTGCAGCTCCGGTGAATCGAGCTTCCTGCCGACGAGGTCGCCGAACACGGCGTCGACGCGACGCGCCTCGGCCTCCGAACGTTCGCTCGGCCGCACGAACGCTATGCGCACCGACGGTTCCGCCGCGCGGATCCGGGCGTCGGCGTACTGCTGATAATCGGCGTCTGCCAGCGCCAGCCTCCCGAGCTCGTCACGCTCGGCCAGTGCGGCATTGCGACCGATCTCCATCACCTGCGTCATGCGCGCGAATTCGAGCGCGGTCATCGGCCCGAGTTCGGGCTCGATCAATACGTCGTCGGCTTCGAGGTGCTCCTTCGAGTCGAGCGTGCCGCGACGCACCATGATCCCGATCATCTGGTTCGTGATGTCGAACGCCGAGCCGAAATCGTCACGGGTGGCGAGCGGAAAACTCACGTCGACCACGATGAGCCGGTCCACCCCCATGCTTTGCGCCAGTTCCACGGGCAGGTTGTCGACCAACCCGCCGTCGACGAGCAGCCGGCCGTCCACCTCCACCGGCGTCAGCACGCCCGGCGCGGACATGCTTGCGCGCAGCACGGTGACGAGGTCGCCCTGCGCGAGCACGATCGGCTCGCCGGTCTCGAGGTCCGTGGCCAGTGCGCGAAACGGTGTCGGCAACCGGTCGAAATCCTGCACGTCCGCGACGCGCGCGGTGGCCTTGCGCAGCGCCTGGCTGATCTTCTGCCCCTGCACGAGGCCGAGCGGCAACTCGATGCCCTCCTTCGCGCTGACCCCGAGCGTGCCCCGCGCGAGGATGTTGCGGTCGTCCTGCTTGCGGCGATATGCGAGGTCGCGCCGCGGTGCGCGGTCGCGGATCATTTCCTGCCAGTCGAGTTCGCGGAAGAAGCTTTCGATCTCCTCGCCGGTGAGCCCGGCCGCGTAGAGCCCGCCGACCACGGCGCCCATGCTGGTCCCGGCGACCGCATCGATCGGGACGTGCAGCTGTTCGAGCGCGCGGATCACTCCGACGTGGGCGGCGCCGCGCGCGCCGCCGCCGCTCAGCACGAGACCGATGCGGGGGCGACCTGGAGGCTCGACCGCCGCCGCATCCGTTGCAGCC
>DASUYI010000308.1:0-8555 GCA_036377475.1 Steroidobacteraceae bacterium
GGGCGTCGACAATCCGCTGTTCTACAAGGAGAACAACCGGATGTTGTTCGGCGACGCCAAGAAGATGCTCGACGAGGTGCTCGTCGCGCTCAAGGCCTGACACGAAGGGGCCAGGGGCCTAACCCCCTGTCCCCTGTCCCCTATCTCCTATTCCCTTCCTTGTCCGTGTCCTTGTCCGTATCCTTGTCCTTGTCCTTGTCCTTGCCCTGCTGCTTCTGCCTGTCGCGCCCGCGTTCGCGCTCCTCGGGCGATGCGTCGCGCGACTTCTGCCTGGCGCGGTCGCGCTCCTCCGGGCTCATGTCGCGCCAGCGCTCGCGCAGCTCCTCGCGGCGCTCGGGCGGCAATTCCTGATACTTCTGGTAACCCTCGCGCAGTCGCTGCTGTTCTTCCGGCGGCAGTTCGCGGAATCGCTCGTAGCGTTCGCGCGCGCGCTGCCGCTCGTCGGGCGGCAGGTTCTGCCATTGCTTGACCCGGTCCTGCGCCCGCGCACGCTGCTCCGGCGACATGTCCTGCCACCGCTCGGCGGCGCGCAGCATCACTTCGCGTCGACCCGGCGGCAGCGAATTCCACTCGTCACGATAGGTCGCGAGCAGTCGCTGCTGTTCCGCCGAGAGTTGCGACCAGGCGGGAGCCGCATCCGCCGATGCCGGGTCGCCGTCCTTCGCAGACGCCGGCGACGCGGCGACGAGTAGCCCTCCCGCGACCGCGATCACGCGCCATCCCACGCGCGTCCTGTGCTTCATGTGAACGTCCCGCGCACGATGATCAACCCTGGCCGTTCGCGGCGTCGACCGCGGCCACTTCCACCCACTCGTAGAACTCGAGTTCCTCGTCCGACGTCGCGATCTCGAATTCCTCGCCGGCCGCCAGCAGTTCCAGCGGCTCCTGCGAAAGCGCAGCCGGATGCGACCCGGCCACGGCGGGGACACGATCGCTGTCGACCGGCCCACGCAACACCAGCGCGGCCACGAGCACGCCCGCGGCCAGCGCCCCCGCCGGCGCCCACGCGGACCAGCCACGACGGGCATCGTTCGCACCCGGCGCTGCCGTTGCGGCCGCCAGTGCGCGCTGGCGCGCCTGGTTCAGGCGCGACCGCGTGTGTGCATCCAGTGCTTCGACGCTCGCGTCGAACGCGTCACGCGCGCGGCGCTCGAGCCCCTGCAACTCCGGTTCACGATCGTCGTTCATGTCCAGACCTCGGCCAACTCACCGCGCAGCGTCTGCAACGCGCGGAAATAATGGGTCTTCACGCTGCCCTCGGAACAGCCCATCGCCGCCGCGGTCGCGGCGACGTCGAGCCCCTCGAGGCAACGCAGCGAAAATGCCTCGAGCTGCCGTGCCGGCAGACGCTGCAGTGCGCGCTGCAGTTCGGCCATGGCTTCGTCCGCCTCGAGCTGCCGGCTAGGCTCCGGCCCCGCGTCGGGAACCTGCTCGATCGGGTCGGGCGCGTCCTCGTCGGCATGTGCGCTCGAGCCGGGCAGCCAGCCGAAAAAGCGGCGGCGCACGCCGTGCCGGCGCTGGATGTCGCGGATCCCGTTGTAGAGGATGCGGTAAAACAGCGGACGCCATTCCTCGCTCGGCCGGGCGGAGTAGTGTTCGGCGAGCCGCAGCATCGCGTGCTGCACGGCGTCGTGCGCGTCGTCGACATTGCGCAGCGCGAATTGCGCGATCCGGAACGCGCGGCGTTCAACGCTGGCCAGGAAGCGGTCGAGTTCGCGGGCATGGGCAGCGTCCAGTCGGGTCTCCTCGGTCGATCGTCCCGCGGTGTCCGCGCGGTCGCGGACCAGGGGGTCCAGACTAGCAAAACGCGTCATGCCGTAGACTCGCGCTCCCCGCGGCTCCATGATCGTCCTGCACAAGAACGCCTGCAGGGTCAGGGGGTTGACGCGTACCGCCGGGTGAAGATGTGCACCGGCCGCGCGAGACCGGGCACGCCCCCTCCGCCGGGCACGGGTCGCGTTCTGGACTCGGTCCAGAGAAAATGAACCTGGAAAATCCAAGTGCCTGAATTCGTTGCCAATTCAAGTAGTCGGGCAACTGGCGTGAACGGCAGGGAAGCCTGCGGCGGCTGCGGCACTCGAGCATGATCGACGCAAATCATCCACAAAGTTATCCACAGGCGGCGTGGCCAACGGTCAGGGGCGACGATTGAGCGAACCGATCCTGGCTGTCGCAATCGACGCACCGTTGCGGCGGCTGTTCGACTATCGCGCTCCGTCCGCGCCCGACCCCGCCGTCCCGCGACCAGGCCAGCGCATCTGGGTGCCGTTCGGCCGGCGCAAGGCGGTCGGCGTCGTGGTCGAGGTGCGCGACCGATCGAGCGTCCCGGACGCGAAACTCCGGCGCGCGCTGGCGCCGATCGACGCAGAGCCGGTGATCGACAGCGTGTTGCTCGACCTGCTGCGCTGGTCGGCCGAGTACTACCGGCACCCGATCGGCGAGGTGATCGCGGCCGCCCTGCCCGTCGCCCTGCGCAGCGGCAGCGACGCCATGGCCAGCGCCGAGCGTTGGGTCCTGAGCGCCGCGGCGCGCACCCAGTCCCTCGCACCACTCGGAACCCGTGCGCACAAGCTGCGCGAACTGGCGACATGGCTGGAAGAACACGAGCCCGCGGGCGCTGCGGAGCTGGCGGCGGTGTCGGTACGCTGGCGCGAACACCTGCGGGAACTCGAGCGACGCGGGTGGGTGACGCGGGTGCGCCAGGCGCTCGACGAGCCATCGTCGCGACCCGTGCGCGGCCCGGCGATCCGCGGGCCAGTGCTGACGGGCGAACAGGACGCGGCAGTCGCCGCGGTGGACGCGGCGCGCGGGAGCTTCGCGCCGTTCGTGCTGCACGGCGTGACGGGCAGCGGCAAGACCGAGGTCTACCTGCGCGCGATCGAGGCCGTGCTCGCGCGGGGCGGCCAGGCGCTCGTGCTCGTCCCGGAAATCTCGCTGACACCGCAGCTCGTGTCCCGGTTCGCGGCGCGGCTCCCGGGACCGCTCGCCGTGCTGCACTCGGCACTCACTGATACGGACCGCCTGCAGGCGTGGCGTGCCGCGCGCTCTGCGGCCGCGCCGGTCGTCATCGGCACGCGCTCCGCGATCTTTGCGCCGCTCGCGCGACCGGAGCTGATCGTCGTCGACGAGGAACACGACGCGTCATACAAGCAGCAGGACGGGTTCCGGTACTCGGCGCGCGACCTGGCATTGGCCCGTGCACAACGCCACGGGATCCCGATCGTGCTCGGCTCGGCCACACCGTCGCTCGAGAGTCTCGCGCGCGTGCGCGCCGGCAAGGCGCGGTTGCTCGAGTTGCCCAACCGCACGGCGGGTGCACGCCCTCCCGTGCTGCAACTGATCGACCTGCGCGCACACGCCAGCACGCAGGGCATCGCCACACCGACGGTGGTCGCCATTCAACGCCACCTCGCCGCCGGGGGGCAGGTGCTCGTCTACCTGAACCGACGCGGTTACGCGCCGACCCTGTTCTGTCCGTCGTGCGGCTGGGTCGCGCCGTGTCCGCGTTGCGATGCGCGACTGACGGTTCATCAGCGCGAACGGTCGCTCGAATGCCACCACTGCGGCACGCATCGGATGATGCCGGAGTCGTGCCCCGACTGCGGCGAACCCGTCAAGCCGGTTGGGCAAGGCACGGAACGCATCGAGGAGACGCTCGCCACGTTGTTCCCGAGCGCAGGACTCGCGCGGATCGATCGCGATGCGATGAGACGCCGGGGCTCCCTCGAAGCCACGCTCGAGCGTATCCACGCGGGCGAAGTGCGCCTGCTCGTCGGCACGCAGATGCTGACCAAAGGACATCATTTCCCCGACGTGAGCCTGGTCGTCGTGCTGAACGCTGACCAGGGATTGTTCGGCACGGATTTTCGCGCCGCAGAACGACTCGCACAAACCATCGTGCAGGTGGCAGGACGGGCCGGGCGTGCCGAGCGACCGGGAGAAGTCCTGATACAGACCGAGTACCCGGAGCATCCCCTGCTTCGCCAGCTCGTGAGTGGCGGCTATGAAGCGTTCGCCGACGCCGCGCTGGTGGAGCGCGAGCAGGCCCGCTGGCCACCTTTTGCCCGCGTGGCCGTGCTGCGTGCCGAGGCGGCGCTGCGCGAGCCGCCGCTTGCGTTCCTGGATCGTGCGCGCGACCTCGCGATCGACTGCGCCGAGCCCGGTGTCGAAGTGCTGGGACCCGCGTCGGCTCCCATGGAGCGACGCGCCGGCCATTACCGCGCGCAGTTGCTGCTGCACGCAGAATCGCACTCGCCGCTGCAGCGCCTGCTCGCGCGATGGGTGCCGCTGCTCGAAGAAACGCCCACCGCACGCACGGTGCGGTGGGCGTTGGACGTGGATCCACTCGAACTGTTCTAGCGTTCGAGCTTCGTCACGGAACGAGGTTGGTTACTGACCGGTCGTGCCGGAAGTATTGTCCTCGCCCGTCGTGCTGGAGGCCGTGTCGTCGGGCGTCGACGAGCTGCTCGACGTGTCGGTCGTGCTCGAGCTCGCCTCGGAGCTGGTCGTGTCCGTCGACGAAGAAGACGATGAACTCGTGCCCTGGTCCGCTTCCATGCTGCTGCCCGGGTGCGCGCTTTCGTAAGCCTTCAGTTCGTCGCGCGACAGCTTGCCGTTGCCGTCGGTGTCCATCGCGGAGTAGTTCGCTGCCATGGACGGAGCGGCGGCCTGCACTTCGGCGAGCGTCAGCTGCCCGTCACCGTCGACGTCAGCCTGCGTCCAGTGATGCGTCGAGCTCAACGCCTTGTCGCTTGCGTGCGCCGAACCGGAGGTCGCGGCCGTGGCCGACGTCTCCGAGCCTGCGTTGGCCGAGCTCGGGTCGGCGCTGTCGGTCGTGGTCGTGGAAGTCGAAGTGCTCGTGCTCTGGTCGGCGTCCATGCTGCCGGTCGTGCTCGTGCCCGTGGCCGTGTTCGCGTCGGGCGTGGTCGTGGTCGTGCCGGAAACCGACGTGTCGTTCGTCGGATAGGCGCTGCTGGGTTCACCGCCCTGTGCCACCGCAGCCGAGCTGAGCAGGACGGACGTGATCATCACGGCGAGTGCATTGTTGCGCATATAGCTACCCTCCTTGGTATGGAACCTGTCTGACCGGGGTTTTCCAGACGCGTTCCGAGGTCGATGTGTCTGTCTTTGGCGACAGCGGATCATGGAGACCTGATAACGTAAGGTCACGGCGCACTTGGAAAAATTTGCGCAGCAAAAAGAAACACGGAGCGCCCCGGTCCGGGGTGCTCCGTAAGCGGTAAGAACGCTGAAATTACGGGCCGGGCGTGAAGTCGACCACCTTCGCTTCGTTCGGTGCAACTTGGATTTCCAGGCCCGATTCCGGCACAAACGTGACGTTTTCGTCGGGAACTTCCGGTGTGCCGACATCGGTGTCCGCATCGACCTGCGTGCTGTCAGGCGAACACGTATAAGCAATCACGTACTTTCCGGCGGGAACGAACCCGATCGTGTATTCGAACGTCGTCGCGTCCACTCGGGCGGAGGTGATCGGATCGGCGCCGTCCGCATCGAGCCCGTCGTAATCGTCGATCGCAGGCGCGACGTCGGCATACGGCCCGAACAGGTACACGTTGCCGGGATAGGGTGCGGCGCCTGCGACGCAAGCCTCGGGCAGGGGATCGACCTTACCCGTGATCGTGCCGACCTCGAGGTTGTCGACCACGCGCAGCACCGGCTTGAGGAAGTATGTCTGGCCGCCACAGGTCTCCGGAGCCGACGTCTGTCCCAGCGGCTCGACGATCGACTTGCGGAGGTCGAAGTCGATCGTGAGATCCGTGATCGCGCCGACGCCGATCGTGAAGGGACGGTTGATCTTGAGACCGGTCTCGGCGCCGCTCGGAACCTGCAGCTCGCACTGTCCGCCGCCGATGCCGATGTAGCTGTCGATCACGTTCGGCTCCGTGTCGACCATCAGCCTCATCCACTGGTATGCGCCCGCAGGGATCTCCTCGCCTTCGAGCAGGATTTCGCGCTGCGTGCCGGTGAGCGGGTACAAGTCGACGATCCTGCTCGTGGGTTGCCCGTTCGCGTCGAGAAATTCGACCGTGAACGGCTCGCCATTGCTCGGCTTCAGTTCGACGCCGGAGAACTGGACGACCACGGCTTCGGCGACGTCGACAGGCGCGTCGGTGATGCCGAGCTTGAGCGTGCCGGTACGCTCGCCCGATCCGCCGTCGCCGCCGCACGCGGCGAGCGCAAGCACGGTGGCACAGGCCAGAACCAGTTTCGGTGCACGGATGTGATGCCGGGTCATGTGTACTCCTGCGGCCGCCGGCGGCGGCCCCGTCGAAAAGCCTAGCCAAGCTCCCGATTCGACGGCGTGCGCCCATCACACTTTGATCTCGCATCGCTTTGCGGAATTCCCTAGACTGCGCCTGCCCTGCGGGTCCCTGACGGCGAAGCCCTTGAAATACCTGATTGAAAACCTGTTGCGGGACGCGCTGCGCGCCCTGCCCGATGAACTGCGTCCGGCCGACCCCGCACCCGTCGTCACGGTCGATCGCGCGCGCGACTCGAGCCATGGCGATTTCGCGTCGAACGTCGCGTTGCAACTCGCCAAGGCCGCGCAGCGCAAGCCGCGCGAGCTCGCCCAGGCGATCGTCGCCGCGCTGCCGTCGAGCGACCTCGTCGACAAGGTCGAGGTTGCCGGCCCGGGTTTCATCAATTTCTTCCTGGCGCCCGCGGCATACCAGTCCGAACTGCTTGCGGTGCTCGATGCGGGCCGGGCGTACGGCCGGTCCAGGACCGGCGCGGGCAAGCGCGTGCTCGTCGAATTCGTGTCGGCCAATCCGACAGGCCCGCTGCACGTGGGGCACGGCCGGCACGCGGCGTTCGGCGCCTCGGTCGCGAACCTGCTCGACGCGGCCGGTTTCGCCGTCTCGCGCGAGTACTACATCAATGACGCCGGCCGCCAGATGGACATCCTCGCGACCAGCGTGTGGCTGCGGTATCTCGAGGGCTTCGGCGAGCAGTTTCCGTTTCCGAGCAACGGCTATCGCGGCGACTACCTGCGCCCGATTGCCGACAAGCTGGTCGAGCGCGCGGGGCGCGCCCTGTGGCGGCCCGCGGCCGAGGTCTTCGCGAACCTCCCGCCCGATGCGCCCGCCGGCGACAAGGATGGGTACATCGATGCCGTGATCGACCGCGCCAAGCAACTGCTCGGGCCGGACCAGTTCGGCCAGGCGTTCGACCTGGCGCTCGCCGACATCCTCGCGGACATCCGCATCGACCTCGGCGAGTTCGGTGTCTGGTACGACAGCTGGTTCAGCGAACGCAACCTCGCCGCGGAAGGCGCGATCGACCACGCACTGGACCTGTTGCGCCGGAATGGAGTGGTCTACGAGAAGGACGGCGCGCAGTGGTTCCGTGCGACGGACTTCGGCGACGAGAAGGATCGGGTCGTGGTCCGGGAGAACGGCGCCAGGACGTATTTCGCCTCCGACATCGCCTACCACCTGAACAAGTGCGAGCGCGGCTTCGAGCAGCTGATCGACGTGCTGGGGTCGGATCATCACGGCTACATCGCCCGCGTCCGCGCGGGCCTGGTCGCGATGGGGCAGCCGGGCGACTGCCTGGACGTCCGATTGATGCAGTTCGTGACGCTGTACCGCGGCGGCGAGAAGGTGCAGATGTCGACCCGCTCGGGCGAGTTCATCACGCTGCGCGAACTCCGGCGCGAGGTGGGCAACGATGCCGCGCGCTTCTTCTACGTCATGCGCAGCAACGAGCAGCACCTCGATTTCGACATGCAGCTCGCCGTGTCGCGCTCGAACGACAACCCGGTCTATTACATACAGTACGCGCACGCACGCGTCTGCAGCGTGCTGCGCCAGATGCGCGACAAGGGCTTCGAGCACGACGCCGACCGCGGCCGCGCGAGCGTCCCGCGACTGGTCGAGCCGCACGAGCAGGCGGTGCTCGCGGCGGTGAGCCGCTACCCTGAGGTGGTCGAGGCCGCCGCGCTGCAACGGGCGCCGCACATGCTCGTGCATTACCTGCGCGAACTCGCCACCGAGTTCCACGCGTACTACAACGCTCACCAGTTCCTGGTGCCGGACGACTCCTTGCGCGATGCGCGAGTACTGCTGAATCGCGGCGTGCGGCAGGTCATCTGCAACGGGCTCGGATTGCTCGGCGTGTCCGCGCCGGAGGCGATGTAATGGCCCCACCGTTGACGGGCGCACGCACGCTGAGCCGCGACTACAAGGACGTGCGGCGCCACAAGCACGTGGCGGTCGGGCACACGTCGTTCAACGGCTGGGTCGGCCTCGGCGTCGGCCTGAGCCTGGGCCTGCTCGTGGCGCTCGGCGTGCACCTGCACTACACGCGGCAGGCGCAGGTCAACGCCGGCGTGCCGGTGCCGGCGCCGTCCGCGGCGCCCGCCTCGGCCGTGGCGACGGACGATCCGATCGAGGGCGCGCCCGAGGCGAGCCCGACGACGGCCACCGACTTCGGTTTTTACGAGATGCTGCCGAAGCAGGAAGTCGAAGTCGGCTCCGCACCCGGGATGGGGACCACGTCGGCTCGGTCGCCGTTGCCCACCGGAGACGTGG
>DASUYI010000309.1:0-5555 GCA_036377475.1 Steroidobacteraceae bacterium
CCGTGCAGCGCGACCCAGATCCCACGAGCGAATCCGTAGACCACTCCGCCCTGCAGCGAGTAGATCGGGTCCTGCTCCCGTGACTGGCCACCGAGAAAATCCGAGTTCTCGCCAAAGATCGTAGCGGAACCCGCGAGTTCGAACGTCCACGGGCCCTCGACGTGCGACATCCCGAGCTCCGGCTTGAGCCACCAGCGGTTGCTGCCGAGGTTCACGACTCGCGATTCGTCGTACTGCCCGAGTGGCAGGCTGGCCTGCAGGCTCACACCAACGATCGTCTCCTGTCGATAAGACGCGAACTCCGGCAGCGTGAGCGCCGGGGCGCCGAGCAGGTTCCAGGAGATCCGGATGCGCGGATCGCCGAAACCGGACACGCGGCGGCGTTGGGGCTCGCCGGCGACCTCCGCGGTGCCTTCGAGCCAGACGTACGGCAGCGCGACGTCGACCTTGCCCGACTGCCCACCCACTGCGATACCCCGCGCGTACCCGAACAGCATCGCGTCGGTGCGAAGTTCCGCCCCTTCGATCGGCAGGCTGGGGTCGGCAGACAGCCCGCCCGTGGAGTGCGCGTAACCGACCCCGAGAAAGTTCACGCCGACCGGAATGTTTGAGTACGCACGAGGCTCGATGTCCTGCGCCAGTGTCGCGGGCGAGCAGGCCGCGAGCACGAGCAGGGGCAGCAGGGCTCCCGGGATTGTTCTTGTAGCGGGTGCGATCATCGACGTGTCGGCGTTCCAGTCGCAGCGTACCCCAACCGCCCGTAGTCTCTCATTCGCGACCACGGAGCGACAGCGGTCGATGTCGGATCACCTCGACGCAATCGTCCTCGGCTAAGCTTCGTACCACGTTTCTGGAGCACCCGCGAATCAACCCGATGCGCATCGCGCGCGCACTGACCGCGACTCTCGCGACGCTCACGCTGTCGGCCGCCTGCACGAGCCTCCAGCCGCGTCCCGACCTGCCGGCGCAGCACGCCCTGGCGGCCGGCTCGGACACTCGCCTCGACGAGATCGTCGGTGACGCCGAAGCGCGGCATCCCGGACAGTCGGGTTTTCGCCTCGTGCGTGAGGGCCCGGAAGCGTTCGCGATTCGAGCGCTGTCCGCGCGAGCGGCGGGTCGCAGCATCGACGTCCAGACCTACATCTGGCACACGGACCTGACGGGCAGCTACCTCGCCCTCACGCTGCTGGAAGCCGCCGACCGCGGCGTCAGGGTACGGCTGCTCGTCGACGACATGGACGCGCGCGGCAGCAACCGCGGGTTCGCCGCGCTCGCGGCGCACCCGAACATCGACGTGCGCATGTTCAACCCCACCGCGTCGCGCGAGGGCACGCTCGCGTTTGCGTTCGAGGCGCTCGGCAGTGCGAAGCGGATCAACCGGCGCATGCACAACAAGAGCTGGATCGTCGACAACCGGCTCGCCGTCGCCGGCGGGCGCAACCTCGGCGACGAGTATTTCGGCGCGAGCGAGGACGTCAACTTCGTCGACCTCGATTTCACCGTCGTGGGACCGATCGTCCGCGACGCCTCGTCGACGTTCGACCGTTACTGGAATTCGCCGCTCGCGTACCCGATGGAAGTGCTCGACCCGCTGGCCGTGACGGCGCCGGCACTCGAGCAATTGCGGGCGCGGGCCGCGCCGCTCGCCGAGCAGGCGAAGCGCTCGAAGTACGCCTCGGAACTGCGCGACGACGCGTCGGTACAGAAACTGGTCAGGGGCGACTGGCCGATGCACTGGTCGCCGCGATTCGAGTTCGTCGCGGACGACCCGCAGAAGGCCCTGGGCCGCGGCGAAGGACTCAATGGTTCGCGGGTCCTCGGCACGCTCGCGCCGGCCATCCGCGCGTCGAAAACGGACGTCACGATCATCTCGCCGTATTTCGTACCCGGTCCGCGCGGCACCGAGTTCCTCGTCGACGTCGACCGGGCCGGCTCGACGGTGCGCGTGTTGACGAATTCACTCGCCGCGAACGACGTCGCGCTGGTGTACGGCGGCTACTCGGAAACCCGCGAAGACCTGCTCGAAGGCGGCGTCGAACTCTGGGAGCTGAAACCCGCGCCGGGCAGCGAAGTGAAGGCGAGCCTGTTCGGTTCCTCCGGCGCGAGCCTGCACACCAAGGCGCTCGCGATCGACGGTCGCACCGTCTTCGTCGGCAGCTACAACCTCGATCCGCGTTCCACGTCGCTCAATTGCGAGCAGGGCATCTTCGTCGACAGCGCCGAGATCGCCGCGCAGCTCGCGCAGGCCTTCCGCAGCGATTCGAGCGGCGATCGCGCCTGGTCCGTCACGCTGGAGCAGGGTCGCCTGCGATGGACCGACGGCACGAAGACCTGGGATGCCTCGCCCGAGGCCTCTGTCTCGCGCAGGTTCCAGGCGTGGCTCGCGCGGATCCTGCCGATCGAGTCGCAGCTTTGACCGCAGTCTCCAGGGGCACCCGACGCCGCGTCGTTATCGTCGGTGGCGGCATCGGCGGCACGGCCGTCGCCAAGCGCCTGGCCAACGACCCGGCGTTCGACGTGACACTGCTCGATCGGCAGAACCATTTCGTGTTCCAGCCGCTGCTGTACCAGGTCGCGACGGCGGCGCTCGCGGTCGCGGACATCGCGGTCCCGATTCGCTTCATGCTGCGCAAAGCGAGGAACGTTCGCGTCGTGCGCGCCGAGGTGACGCGCCTGCGCACGACGGAGCGCCTGGTCGAGACGACGGTCGGCGACATCGGCTACGACGTGCTGGTGCTCGCGGCCGGCGTCGAGACCAGTTACTTCTCGCGACCGGACTGGGAGCGGCATGCGCCGCCGCTCAAGACGCTGGCCGACGCGGCGCGCGTGCGCGAGCGCGTGCTCGAGGCGTTCGAGCGCGCCGAGGTCACGACGGATCACGACGCACGCGCGCGCGAACTCACCTTCATCGTCGTCGGGGGCGGACCGACCGGTGTCGAACTCGCGGGCGCGCTGGCGGAACTGGCGCAGGACGCGCTGCCGCGTGATTTCCGGCACGTCGACCCGCGCGATGCGCGCGTGCTGCTGGTCGAGGCAGGGCCGCGGCTCGTGCCGATGTTCCACGAGAGCCTCTCCGCTCGTGCGTGGAAGGACCTCGTCGAGCGCGGCATCGAAGTCCGGCTCGATGCCAAGGTCACGGAGATCACCGATCACGGGGTCTGGCTCGGCGAAGAGTTCGTACCAGCGGCCAACGTCGTCTGGGCCGCCGGGGTCAAGAGTTCGCCGCTCGGCGGCTTCCTGCCGGTCGAACTCGACTGGATGGGTCGCGTGAAGGTCGAGCCGGACTGCTCGGTCCCGGGTTGCCGGCACGTGTTCGTCATCGGCGACCAGGCGCACTTTCGTCCGTCTGGTTACGCCGAGGCCTTGCCGGCCGTCGGCGGCGTCGCGTTGCAGCAGGGCCACCACGTCGCGCGGCTGTTGCGCGACGAGCTTCGCGGTCGTCCACGACGCCCGTTCCGCTACTTCGACCGCGGACAGATGGCGACGATCGTGCGCCACCGCGCGGTCGTGGAGGTGCGCCAGTTGCGCCTGCAAGGCAAGATCGCGTGGTGGATGTGGCTGGCCGTGCACATCGTCTTTCTCGCGGGTTTTCGCAACCGTATCGCTGTTGCAATGCACTGGATCTGGACCTACGCGACGCTGCAACGTGGCTCGCGACTGATCGTGCGCGGCGTGAGCGGAGCCCACCCGCCCTCGCCGCCGGAGCCCCCGTTCTGACGTGCGGCGCGCTCGCCTCGCGCCTCATGCTAGCCTTGATCCATTCCCCTTCATCCGTGTCGAGGTGAATCCCGCATGCGAGCCGCACTGGCCCTCGTCGTCGCCGTGCTCGTGTCGCCGTGCTCCCCGGCCGCGACGCAGACCGTCGAAAAGCCCGCGGCGCTGGTCGCGGACGGCATTCCACCGGTGCCCGCCGAACTGGCCGCACGCACGCGCCCGTACATGGAGTTCCGCACGGCGGCGTTCCTGGGCTGGCACCCGAAAGACCGTTCGCTGCTGGTGGCCACGCGGTTCGCCAACACGAACCAGGTGCATCGGGTCGCGCGCCCCGGCGCCGCGCGCGAGCAACTCACGTTCGAGGAGGACCGCATCCTCGACGCGTCGCACGCACCCGTGACGGGCGACGTGACCGTCGTGCAGAAGGACGTGGGAGGCGACGAGTTCTACCAGCTCTACACGCTCGACAGGGGCCGGCTGTCGCTGCTCACGGACGGCAAGAGCCGCAATGAGTTCGGAGCCTGGAGCAAGGACGGCCAGCTGATCGGCTACACGTCGACGCGACGCAACGGGACCGACAGCGACATCTACGTCATGAACCCGCGTGACCGCACCACTGATCGCAGGGTCGCCGAGGTCCGCGGTGGCGGCTGGGCGTTCGCGGACTTCGCACCGGACCGGCGGCGCGCCGTCCTGATCGAGTACGTGTCCATCACGAAGTCCAACCTCTGGCTCGTCGATCTCGACGCGAATGCCATGACGCCGATCGGCGATCACCGCAAGACCGTTGCCTACGACACGGCACGGTTCGCCCCCGACGGCACGCTCTGGGTGACCTCGGACGTGGGCTCCGATTTCCTGCGCCTCGGCACGCTCGATCCAGGGACGGGCCGCTTCACGCCGAAGGCGCCGGACCCCCGCTGGGACGTCGAAACCTTCGACGTCGCCGACGACGGCAGTTTCATTGCCTACGCGGTCAACGAAGCTGGCCGCAGCGTGCTGCGGGTGCTGGACGTGGCAACCGGCGGCGTGCGCGCGGCGCCGCTCCCCGCGGGCACCGTCGGTGAAATCGCGATCGCGCCCTGGGGCGAGATCGGCCTCACGTTCACCTCGGCGCGCAGTCCCGCGGACGCGTTCTCCGTCGATCCGAGGACGCTCACGGTGTCGCGCTGGACGACGAGCGAGACCGGCGGACTCGACCCGAACGAGAACGTCGAGCCCGAGACGATCGAAGCGAAGAGCTTCGACGGGCTCGCGATCTCCGGTTTTCTGTACCGGCCCGACCCGGTGAAATTTCGCGGCCCGCGTCCGCTGATCGTCAACATCCACGGCGGCCCGGAGAGCCAGTCGCGACCGGGCTTCCTCGGCCGCAGCAACTACCTGCTCAACGAGCTCGGCATCGCGATCTTCTACCCGAACGTGCGCGGCTCGTCGGGCTATGGCAAACGATTCGTGAGTCTCGACAACGGCCCGTTCCGGCGCGAAGACTCGGTCAAGGACATCGGCGCGTTTCTCGACGTGCTGGCGAAGGACCCGCTGCTGGACGCGAACCGCTTTGCCGTGACCGGCGGCTCCTACGGCGGCTACATGTGCTATGCCGCCTCGATCTTCTACGGATCGCGCCTCGACGGGGCGAACTGCGTGGTCGCGATCTCGAGCTTCGTGACGTTCCTGGAGAACACGCAGAGCTATCGCCGCGACCTGCGTCGTGTCGAGTACGGCGACGAGCGCGACCCGGCGCAGCGCCGCAAACTGCTCGAAATCTCACCGCTCACGCGCGTGCGGGAAATCAGGCTGCCGATGCTCGTCGTCACGGGTGCGAACGACCCGCGCGTGCCGGC
>DASUYI010000310.1:0-2116 GCA_036377475.1 Steroidobacteraceae bacterium
TGATTTTCGCGGCTCCGAAAACCGACAGGTTGCCGCGAAAAACATCGGAACGTCCGCTGGATGCACCGCGCCTGAGCTTGACGCGGTTGCTCGCGAACTCGACTTCCGTTGCGGTGGTGCTGCTGCATGCGCCGTGCGCAGCGACCAGAGGGAGCGAGCTCAGGCGCGGTCGTTCAAGACGGGGAAGTTTTTCGCGAACCCGTGTCTGTCTTTCCCGGGTTCGCGAGAAATGCTTCCCCGAGCCGTCCCCGTCACGCTCGTGCGCTTTGCATCTTCCGCGGCGTCGGCGTGCGTCACTTCGCCGCCGCGACGGAGCTCTCGTTCGCGAGGAACAGCCACGTTTCGACGACCGTGTCCGGGTTCAGCGACATGCTCTCGATGCCCTGCTCGAGCAGCCACCGCGCGAGGTCCGGATGGTCCGACGGGCCCTGGCCGCAGATGCCGATGTACTTGCCGGCCTTGCGACAAGCCTGGATCGCCATCGCCAGCAGCGCCTTCACCGCGTCGTCGCGCTCGTCGAAGAGCCGGGCGATGATCGCCGAGTCGCGATCGAGGCCGAGCGTGAGCTGCGTCATGTCGTTCGAGCCGATCGACATGCCGTCGAAGAACTCGAGGTAGCGGTCCGCGAGCAGGGCGTTCGACGGGATCTCGCACATCATGATGACCTTGAGGCCGTCCTCGCCGCGCTTGAGCCCGTTGGCCGCGAGCAGTTCGACGACGTGCTGGGCCTCCTTGAGCGTGCGCACGAACGGCACCATGACCCAGACGTTCTTGAGCCCCATCTGCTCGCGCACGCGCTTCAGCGCGCGGCACTCGAGCTCGAAGCACGGCCGGAAGCCCTCGTCGACGTAACGCGACGCGCCGCGGAACCCGAGCATCGGGTTCTCCTCGACGGGCTCGTACTGGCGCCCGCCGATCAGGTTCGCGTACTCGTTCGACTTGAAGTCGGACAGGCGCACGATCACCGGTTCGGGCGCGAACGCCGCCGCGATCGTGCCGACGCCCTCGCAGAGCTTCTCGACGTAGAATTCGACCGGGTCGCTGTACCCGGCCATCTGCCGGCGGATCGTGTCCCGCAGGTCGGGGTCGAGCCGGTCGAATTCGAGCAGCGCCTTCGGGTGCACGCCGATCATCCGGTTGATGATGAATTCGAGCCGCGCGAGGCCGACACCCTTGTTCGGAATGCCGGCGAAATCGAACGCGCGGTCCGGATTGCCGACGTTCATCATGATCTTGACCGGCAGGGCAGGCAGCGAATCGAGCTCGATCTGCGACTGGTTGAACTCGAGCTGCCCTTCGTAGATGTAACCGGTGTCGCCCTCGGCGCACGAGACGGTGACCGGCTGGCCTTCCTTGATCTTGCGCGTCGCATCGCCACAGCCGACGACCGCGGGAATGCCGAGCTCGCGCGCGATGATCGCGGCGTGGCAGGTTCGGCCGCCGCGATTGGTCACGATCGCGGAGGCGCGCTTCATCACGGGCTCCCAGTCGGGGTCCGTCATGTCGGCGACGAGCACGTCGCCGGTTTCGACGCGCGCCATCTCGCGAATGTCCTTGATCACCCGCGCGGGCCCCGCGCCGATGCGCTGGCCGATGCTGCGGCCGGTCGCGAGCACCTTGCCCTTCTGCTTGAGCGTGTAGCGCTGGATCGTGCGGCCGGCGCGGCTCTGCACGGTCTCCGGGCGCGCCTGCAGCACGTAGATTCGGCCGGTCTCGCCGTCCTTGCCCCACTCGATGTCCATCGGGCAGCCGTAATGCCGTTCGATCACGAGCGCCTGGCGGGCGAGTTCGATGACGTCGGCGTCGGTGATGCAGAAGCGCATGCGCTCCGCCTCGGTGACGTCGACGGTGAGCACGCGTTTCTCCGCCTGCGCCGCCGGCGCATACACCATCTTGATCGCCTTGGCGCCGAGCGTGCGACGCAGGATGGGGTGGCTGGCCTTGCCCATCGCCGGCTTGTAGACGTAGAACTCGTCCGGATTGACCGCGCCCTGCACGACGGTTTCGCCGAGCCCATAAGCCGCAGTGATGAAGACGACATCGCGGAAACCCGAATCGGTGTCGAGCGTGAACATCACGCCGCTCGAGCCGAGATCGGAACGCGCCATGTACTGCA
>DASUYI010000311.1:0-4061 GCA_036377475.1 Steroidobacteraceae bacterium
GCCGGCGAGCCAGACCTGCTGCACGCCCTGCAGCAGCTGGGCCTGGGCGGATTCGACGTCGTAGGCCGCGGCGCCCTGTGCCCGCTTCCGCTGTCGCGGCGGGGCGCCGGAACTGGCACGATCCCCCGGCTGCTTGCGGGCGCGCGGTCGAGGACGGCGGGTGTCGCGGTTGCGCATGGCAGGTCTCCCGGCGCGTCGGCCGTGAACGTATTCTGCGGGATGCTAGGGCTTTGCTGCAGTGTGTCAATCCGAGGCTAGGTACTTCCCGCAGCTGGTTTCGGCTGACGCCGGCTGCGCGGGCGAGACTGTGTCGCCACGCCCTTGCTCCGTCGTGGTCGCCCGACCGCGAGTCGCCCGACAGTCGTGGCGAGCAGCAGCCGTTCGAACTCCGGCCCCAGGCGCTCGGCCAGGCGGCCCGGTTCGGGCATCAGGTTGTGATCGGCGACGATGCCGAAGAACACCTGCCCCGCGTACGACAGGATGCTCACACCGATGCCCATCGACCCGCCCTGCGGGACCCAGAAGTACAGTTCGCGGATGCGCTGCCCGCAGAGGTAGACCGGCGCATCGGGCCCGCGCACGTTCGAAGCGACCAGCGTGCCCTTGCGACCGAACAGCTGGATGGCCGGCGCCTGCGCGGCGGCGGGCAGCAGGCCCAGCACGCCGAGCACCGCGAGCGTCACGGGCGGCTGCAGCGAACGCTTGAGCGCGTCCGTCGTGTCGTGCACCCGGAACACGCGGTGCAATGGATGGCGCGTGCCGACGGGCAAGTCGACGAACACGAGCCCGAACCTGTTGCCGAGTGTGAGGGGTGCCCCGGGCGTGCGCAGGTCGACCGGCACGGAGGCGCGCAAGACGAGTTCGTCGGTGTCGAAGCCGTGCACTTCGCGCAGGTGCGCGCCGAGCGCACCTGCAATGGCCGCCATCAGCACGTCGTTGACGGTGCAGCCGAGCGCCTTGCCGACCGTCCTGATTTCGGCGAGGTCGAGCGGCGCCGACCACGCGACGCGCTTGTGGCCGCTCAGCTCGCCGCGCAACGGCGTGACCGGATCGTCGGGCAGCGCGAGCACGCGCGCGAATTCGGCGGCCATGCCGCCCGCCTGCGACGCCAGATTCGCCGCACTCTCCGGGTGGAACAGCTGGTGCACACCGGATTCGAGCAGCCGCGCGCCTTCGGCGACGACGTTCCCGACGATGTCGCTCGCCGGCAGCGAGAGCTGGTCGAGCCAGGTCCTGAGTGGCCGCGGCACCCCCGGGCGCTCGCCGGACCTGCGGGCTACGCGGGCGCGGTCGGCGGCATCCGGACGTGTGGGGTCGTTTGCAGGGCCCGCACCCGGCTCGGTCAGCGACAGCAGCACGCCGACCATCGCCGTGCCGTCGGCATAGCAATGATGGACCCGCAGGACCCAGGCGCTGCCCTCGCCGTAACGCTCGACGAAGTGGATCTGCCAGAGCGGTCGTGCCGGGTCGAGGCGCTCGCCGGCAAGTCGTGACACGAGCTGCTCGAGCTCGAACTTGCCGGCCGGTTCCGGCAGCGGCGTCGTGACGACATGTGCGTCGAGGTCGACCTCCGCGGCCTCGTGCCACGATGCACCCAGGGCGTCCGTAACCGGTCGCTGCCGGAACCGCGGGAAGCTCAGCAGGCGCGTCGCGACGACTCGCCGCAACTCGGCCGCGTCGACCGGCGTGGCGGTGGTCATCACGCTCACGATCGACATCGCGTCGGTGCGGCCTTCCATTCGCAGCCACGCCGTGTCGACCGGCGACATCCGCTCGTGACGCCCGGGCGTCACGCCGGGGCGCTGCTTGCTCGCCATGAGGGTCCCCAAACCGGGCACTCGGGCCGCGTTACACCGGGGTCGAATTCTAGTCCCTTGCGCGCGAGGCTCACGTTGACGCGACTACGTACGACCCCTAACGTAACCCGCAAGAACCGGGGAGTGCTCCATGACCTACTTCGTGACCGGCGCGACCGGCTTCATCGGCCGCTTCCTGGTGCAGGCCCTCCTGCAGCGCGGCAAGGGCACCGTCTACGTGCTGGTGCGGCCAAGATCGGTGGGCAAGCTCGACGAGCTGCGACAGTTCTGGGGCAAGGAGAGCACGCGACGGGTCGTGCCGATCAAGGGCGACCTGGGCCAGTCGAAGCTCGGCGTCGCGAAGGCCGACCTGACCCGGCTCAAGGGCAAGGTCAAGCACTTCTACCACCTCGGTGCGGTGTACGACATCGAGGCCTCCGCCGAGGAGATGCACAAGGCGAACATCGTCGGCACGGAGGGCGCACTCGCCGTCGCCGATGCGATCGGCGCGGGCTGCTTCCACCACGTGAGCTCGATCGCCGCGGCGGGACTCTACCGCGGCACGTTCAGCGAGGACATGTTCGAGGAAGCCGAGGAACTCGACCACCCCTATCACCGCACCAAGCACGACTCCGAGGCCAGGGTCCGCGCGAACGGCCGCGTGCCGTTCCGGGTCTATCGGCCGGGCATCGTGCTGGGCCATTCGCAGACCGGCGTCATCGACAAGATCGACGGGCCGTATTATTTCTTCAAGGCGCTGCAGCGGCTGCGCGAGTCGTGGCCGCGCTGGATTCCGCTCGTCGGCGTCGAAGGCGGCTACGTCAACGCGGTGCCGGTCGACTTCGTGGTCGACGCGCTGGTGCACCTCTCGCACCTGCCGAAGCAGGACGGCGAATGCTTCCACCTGACGGACCCGAAGACGCGTCGCATGGGCGAGATCATCAACGTCTTCGCCCGCGCCGCCCACGCGCCGGAAATGGCGTTCCGGGTCGATCCCAAGATCTTCGACATGGTGCCCGAGCCGATCACCCAGTCGATCGGGCGCAGCAGGCCGGCGCAGAACGTGTTCAACCAGGTGCTGCGCGACCTGCAGGTGCCGCGCTCGGTGCTGCAGTTCATCAACTACCCGACGCGATTCGACTCGACGGCGACGCAGCGGTTGCTCGACAAGGCCAAGATCCGCGTGCCGCCGCTCGAGGACTACGCGTGGCGGCTCTGGGACTACTGGGAGCGGCACCTCGATCCCGACCTCTCGATCGACCGCAGCCTCAAGGGCGCGGTCAAGGGCAAGGTCGTCGTGATCACGGGCGGTTCCTCGGGCATCGGCGAGGCCGCCGCGATCCGCATTGCCGAGGCAGGTGGCAAGGTCGTGATCGTCGCGCGGGACGAGGAGCGCCTCGCCGAGGTCAGGAAGAAGATCGCCGACGCCGGCGGGTTCGCGAAGACGTACTCCTGCGACATCACGGACCTGGACGCGAACGACCGGCTCGCCCGGGACATCCTCAAGGAGTTCGGCCACGTCGACGTGCTGATCAACAACGCGGGGCGCTCGATCCGCCGCTCGCTCGCGCTGTCATACGACCGTTTCCACGACTTCGAGCGCACGATGCAGCTCAATTACTTCGCCTGCGTCCGCCTCACGATGAACCTGCTGCCGTCGATGACCGCGCGCAAGGACGGCCACGTGATCAACGTCTCCTCGATCGGCGTGCTGACCAACGCGCCGCGCTTCTCGGCGTACGTCGCGTCGAAGGCGGCGCTGGAGTCCTTCGCGCGCTGCGCGGCGTCGGAGTTCCACGACGAGGGCGTGCACTTCACGATCATCAACATGCCGCTCGTGCGCACGCCGATGATCGCACCGACCAAGCTCTACGAGGAGATGCCGACGATCATCTCGCCCGAGGAAGCCGCCGACATGATCGCCGACGCGATCATCCGCAAGCCGCAGCGCATCGCGACGCGCCTCGGCGTGATGGCTGAGATCATGCACCTCGTGATGCCGAAGCTGTCGGAGGTCGTCATGAACTCCGCGTACCGCATGTTCCCGGACTCCGCGGCCGCGCAGGGCAAGCGCGAAGGCGAAGAGCCGCGGCCCCCGACGCGGGAAGCGATGATTTTCGCGTCACTGATGCGCGGGATACACTGGTAGCGAGCGGTGGGACGTCGGGCCGCGGTCGGCGGACGCGCACGGAGGGACGCGTGGCGAACTCACGCTCCTCGTGACGGCGGGTGATTCGTTTGCCGAACGTCGATCCGGTCGCGGCC
>DASUYI010000312.1:0-2293 GCA_036377475.1 Steroidobacteraceae bacterium
CGGCCGTTCGCGTCGAAGTCGAGCCCGAGCGGCCGCCCCTTGGTGTTGACGTACGTTTCGACACCCGCGCCGTCCGGTTGCATGCGCAGCACCGCCCCCGACAGCACGCCCGTGTAGAGCAGGCCGTCGGGTCCGAAGACGATATGCTCCGGGCCGACGTGCGGCGCGGTCGTGACGAGACGCAGCCCCGCCAGCCGATCATTGCGCGCGTGCGCACCCGCATAGCCCTCGAACTTCCCGCTCTTCCAGGCGACGGGCGTGATCGGCACGGGCCACAGCAGCAGGTACCCCAGGAGCGCTGCGAGTACGACGATGGCTGTGTTGACGAGCTGGCGCATTGGGGACCTATTTATTTTCGGTCCTCCGAAAAACAGGAGTGTCCCCAATTTACCGGTTCAAACAAGCCTTCTCGTCGGTCGCGAGCGGGAAAATGGGACACTCCAGATTTTCGCGAAGCCGAAAATCAGGAGTGTCCCTATTTTCCTCCAAGATGCAGCAGCGTACGAGTCTCCGCGGGCGTCGCGCACTCGCGACCCGCTGCGCGCGCCAGCGCGACGATCGCCTCGACCAGTTCGCCGTTGCTGCGCGCCTTGCGACCGTCGGGCAGGTAGAACGTGTCTTCGAGGCCCGTGCGCAGGTTGCCGCCGAGCTCCGCCGTGCGTCGGTGCAGCGGCCAGACGTTCTCGCGGCCGATCGCGGTGACCTGCCAGGTCGCACCGGCGGGCAACAGGCCGACCAGCAGCGGCAGCAGCGTCGCGTCGGCGGGCATTCCCGAGTCGACGCCCATGACGAAATTGACGTCCGCGTGGCCGCGGTAGAGGCCGGCCTTCAGGTACATGTCGACCGAGCGCACGATGCCGACGTCGAAGCACTCGAACTCCGGCAGCGCGCCGGTTTCCTGCATGACCTGCAGGAACGCCTGGATCTTCTCCACCGGGTTGTCGAACAGCATCGGCTTCCAGGCCCAGCGTCCGTCACCGCGCACCTTCAGGTAGTTGAGCGAACCCGCGTTGGCCGCCGCGATTTCGGGACGGATCGCCCGCATGCACGCGACGGGCCCCGAAATGTCGGAACCGACCACGCCGGTGGACTGATTGAAGACGATGCCGGGGCAGGCGTCGCGGATCGCCTGCGCGATCTCGAGCGCGACCTCCGGGTCCCACGAGGGCAAGTGGCCCTTGCCCGGCGCCTGCTGCCGGAAGTGCACGTGCACGACGCTGGCGCCGGCGTCGCAGGCGGCGCGCGCCTCGCGCGCCATCTCGGCGGGCGTGACCGGCACGTGGTGCTGCGCCGGGTCGGTCAGCACACCCGTGAGCGCACAGGTCACGACGACTCTCGACGACGTCATCGCGTCTCTCCTTCGTAGCGCACGAGCACCTGGCCCGGCACGACCTGCTCGCCGGCGCGCACGCCGACCTCGGCGACCGTTGCCTCGCACGTCGCGCGGACTTCGTGCTCCATCTTCATCGCCTCGAGCACGACCAGCCGGTCGCCGGGCTGCACCCGCGCGCCGGCCTGCACGACGACCTCCGCCACCCGGGCATTGATCGACGCAGGCACTTCGCGCGCGCCATCGCCGTTCGCAATGCCCGACCGCGCGGGCTCGCGACGGCGACACTCGAACGCGAAGTCGCCGCCGGTCGTGTGCAGCCAGAGCGTCGCTCCGTCCCACGCATGGCGATAGTCGAGCGGCTCGCCGTCGACCGTCGCGCGCGCACGTGCACGCGCTGCCCCTGCGGCGCCCGCGATTGCGAATCGCCGGTCGCCAGTCTCGACGACGGCGCCGGCCCGGTCGAGCGTCACGCGCCCCCGCAGGTCGTGCGGCAGGGCGCGTGCCACGGATGCTGGAGCTTGCCAGCGCAGTCGCCACGGCTGCGGCAAGGGGCGGCCGGTACTCCAGTGACGCCAGTCCGCCACGGTGTCGAGCGTCTCCGGCGCGGCGGCCACCGACAACCAGGCCGCCAGCGCCCAGGTGGCGGGATCGGGTGCGGCCTGGCGGCCGGACGCGTCGCCGAAGTGTTCGGCGATGAAGGCGGTCGAGACGTCGCGACCGGTCACGAAGGCCTCGTGGCGCAACACGCGCGCGAGGAACGCGCGGTTGCTCGGCAGGCCGAGCAGCACGGTGTGGTCGAGTGCGTCCGCCAGTCGCTCGACGCACTCGGCGCGGGTCGGGGCGTGTGCGATCAGCTTGGCGACCATCGAGTCGTACCACGCGGTGACGGTCGCGCCGGGCGCCAGTGCGTGATCGCAGCGCACGCCCGGCGGCACGTGCCAGTCGACGACCGGGCCGCTG
>DASUYI010000313.1:0-3340 GCA_036377475.1 Steroidobacteraceae bacterium
ACCTCGTCGCCGGGATCGATCACCGCCATGAACAGGTTGAAGATCGTCTGCTTCGCGCCGGTGGAGACGAGGATCTGCGGGCGCGTGTAGACGATGTCATTGTCGCGCTTGAACTTCGCGATGATCGCGTCCTTGAGTTCCGGCACGCCTTCGACCGCCGTGTAGCGCGTGAAGCCGGTGCGGACGGCGTCGATGCCCGCCTCGGCGATGTGCGCGGGCGTGTCGAAATCGGGCTCGCCGACCCCGAGGCCGACGATGTCGCGGCCTTCGGCTTTGAGCCGCGCGACTCGACCGGTGAGGGCGACGGTGGGCGAGGGCTTGACGCGGCTGACGCGTGCGGCGATTTCGACGGGCACTGTGGGGGTTCCGGGGACGCAAACGACGTCGCATTTTAGGCTAACCTGCCGGGTCTCCCAAGAACGATTCCAGCACTGCTGATGACCGACGGACCGCGCGCGTTCCAGCTCCAGGCAAGTTACGGCCCGGCCGGCGATCAACCGGAGGCGATCGCACGCCTGATCGACGGGCTCGAAAGCGGCCTCGCGCACCAGACGCTGCTGGGAGTCACGGGCAGCGGAAAAACTTACCCGATCGCAAACGTGATCCAGCACGTGCAGCGCCCGACGCTAGTGATGGCGCACAACAAGACGCTTGCCGCGCAGCTCTACGGCGAGTTCAAGGAGTTCTTCCCGCAGAGCGCGGTAGAGTACTTCGTCAGCTACTACGACTACTACCAGCCCGAGGCGTACGTGCCGTCCTCCGACACGTACATCGAGAAGGACGCCTCGGTGAACGAGCACATCGAGCAGATGCGCCTCTCCGCGACGAAGGCGCTGCTCGAGCGCCCCGACGCGATCATCGTCGCGACGGTTTCGGCGATCTACGGCCTTGGCGATCCGAAAGCGTACCTGAGCATGGTGCTGCACCTCGTGCGCGGCGACCGCATCGACCAGCGCAAGCTGCTTCGCCGCCTCGCCGACATGCAGTACACGCGCAACGAACTCGACCTGACGCAGGGTACGTATCGCGTGCGCGGCGACGTGATCGACATTTTCCCGGCGGAATCCGAGCGGGAAGCGGTGCGCGTCGAGTTGTTCGACGACGAAGTCGAGGCGCTCAGCTACTTCGATCCGCTCACGGGCGAAGTGCTGCGCAAGGTGCCGCGGCTCACCGTGTACCCGTCGTCACATTACGTGACGCCGCGCGAGCGCATCGACAGCGCGATCGAGAACATCCGCGAGGAACTGCGCGAGCGGCTCAAGGAACTGCGATCGCTCGACAAGCTGCTCGAGGCGCAGCGGCTCGAGCAGCGCACGACGTTCGACCTCGAGATGATGATGGAAGTCGGGTACTGCGCCGGCATCGAGAACTACTCGCGTTATCTCTCCGGCCGCCAGGCCGGCGAGCCGCCACCGTGCCTGTTCGACTACCTGCCGGACAACTCGTTGCTCGTGATCGACGAAAGCCACGTGACCGTCCCGCAGATCGGCGGCATGTACCGTGGCGACCGCTCGCGCAAGGAAACCCTCGTGCAGTACGGCTTCCGGCTGCCGTCGGCGCTGGACAACCGACCCTTGCGCTTCGATGAGTGGGAGACGCTCGCGCCGCAGATGATCTTCGTGTCGGCGACGCCCGGGCCGTACGAGCACAGCCACTCGGGCGAGATCGTCGAGCAGGTCGTGCGTCCCACCGGGCTCGTCGACCCGCAGGTCGACATTCGACCCGTCCGGACGCAGGTCGACGACGCGCTGTCGGAGATCCGGCACTGCGTCGAGCGGCACCAGCGCGTGCTGATCACGACGCTCACGAAGCGCATGGCCGAGGACCTGACCGAGTACCTGCACGAACACGGCGTGAAGGTGCGCTACCTGCACTCCGACATCGAAACCGTCGAGCGGGTCGAGATCATCCGCGACCTGCGCCTCGGCAAGTTCGACGTGCTCGTGGGCATCAACCTGTTGCGCGAGGGCCTGGACATGCCCGAGGTCGCGCTCGTCGCGATCCTCGACGCGGACAAGGAAGGGTTCCTGCGGTCGGCCGGCTCGCTGATCCAGACCATCGGTCGTGCCGCGCGCAACGTGCACGGCCGCGCGATCCTCTATGCCGATACGGTCACCGGCTCGATGCAGCGCGCGCTGGAAGAAACCGATCGCCGCCGCCGCAAGCAGATCGAGTACAACGAGCGGCACGGCATCACGCCGCAATCGATCGTCAAGGCGGTGCAGGACGTCATGGAGGGTGCGCGCGGCGACGTGGAGCAGGGCATCCGTCGTGGCCTGCTGGTGGAGGACGCCGGCCTGCTGATGGGCCCCGAGCAGGCCATGAAGCGGATCAAGAAGCTCGAGGCCGAGATGTACAAGCGGGCACGCAACCTCGAGTTCGAGGAAGCTGCGCGCATCCGCGACCAGATCGAAAAGCTGCGGAACCAGGCGTTCGGCGTGCCCGGGCAGCTCGCAGGCTGAGCAAGTGGATAGGGGATAGGGGATAGGGGATAGTGCAAGAAGGGCGCTTTGCGCCCGCGCCCCGCAGGCGCTTCCGTCACTACCCCCTATCCCCTCTCTTCGTGTATTCTCCGCGGCTCGTTTGAGGGCGCATAGCTCAGCGGTAGAGCACTACCTTGACATGGTAGGGGTCCGTGGTTCGATCCCACGTGCGCCCACCACGATCCCGGCACTGGGTCATCGTGACTGACTAACGGGACCTACGACGATGCCGGTCATCACCCTGCCAGACGGCAGCCAGCGCAGTTTCGAGCAGCCGCTCACCGTGGCGGACCTGGCTGCGAGCATCGGTGCGGGCCTCGCCAAGGCTGCGCTCGCCGGCCGCGTGGACGGCAAGCTCGTCGACACCTCGTATCGGCTCGACCGCGATGCACACGTCGCGATCGTCACGGGTAAAGATCCGGACGGACTCGAGATCCTGCGCCATTCCACTGCACACCTGCTCGCGCAGGCCGTGCAATCGATCTACCCCGAGGCGCAGGTGACCATCGGGCCGGTGATCGAGGACGGCTTCTACTACGACTTCGCGTTCAAGCGGCCGTTCACGCCCGAGGACCTCGAGAAGTTCGAGGCGAAGATGCGCGAACTCGCCAAGGCCGACCTGCCCGTGAGCCGCAAGCTGATGCCGCGCGACGAAGCCGTCGCAACGTTCGGGAAGCTCGGCGAGCTCTACAAGGCCGAGATCATCGCCAGCATCCCGGCGGGCGAGGAGATCAGCCTGTACGGCCAAGGTGACTGGTTCGACCTCTGCCGCGGCCCGCACGTGCCGAGCACCGGCAAGCTCGGCGCGTTCAAGCTGATGAAGGTCGCAGGTGCGTACTGGCGTGGCGACTCGAAGA